>JAEXTR010000366.1 GCA_023406915.1 Bacteroidota bacterium | reverse complement strand
CTATAGAGCGGAGTGGAAAGAAGGGTTTTCGGCTGATTCTGATGAGTACGGTTGCAAACCGTAATAAGAAGGTGAATGAACGGTACGCACTGGCTGACAGGATTGTGCTATCGTTGTTGATTCCCGTTTTGCCGCCTCATCGGGATAACCTGAAAGCTGCAGCATATCTGAATGATGTGACAGGGCAGGATTCCCCGAGTATTGAGTGGGTGGCAGTACGTCCCGATGCCCTGATTGATGCATACCGTGTGAGCGGGTATGATATATTACCGTCACCAAGTCAGAGTCCCGTTTTTAAACCCCGAAAGGTCAGCAGGATTAATGTTGCTCATTTCATGGCGGAGCTGCTGACTGATGATGCGTTGTGGAATCAGTGGAAAGGAAAGATGCCGGTAGTGTGCAATACCCACAATCAGAGTGCATAGTCAAAAAAACCTCCTCATTGCTGCAGAAATGTAGCTACACTACTCAATAAGAAAATGCTCAGTACGCGCTTGCCCCCGCTGAGATCCATTCTGCGGGATTTTATTGTTTTTGCTGGGGCTTTTATCAAAGTGGATGATCCCGCCGATAGTTTCGACTCTTGTATTTTGCTTCATTTTGTTTTACATAAAAATATTTTATTTTCCGATATCGTTTTCAATTCCGGTTTTTAGATGATACATAATTGAATTGTACCGTTTCAATTCAGCATCAGCTTCTCACTGGTTCGATACGCGGGCAACTGCATCGCTGAATTCTGAAAGTAACAGTGAAATGAATGTACTGTTCAGGTTTTCGGGGTTGCTGTAATGATAGTTATACAGGCGATATGATATCACAAATTTTCAGAGGTAGTGTGTGGAACAGTCATCTTTACAACTCAATCTCTGTGCAATCCCGCTTCCAGTTGCACTGTGTGAAGTTGTTTCTTCGGTATCTGGTTCGGATGCTGACTTCAGGATTCTTGAGGTCAATGAGGCATTCGGAATAATGACCGGACTCTCACCTGCTATGCTGGCAGGGAAGCACATGCGTGAAGTGTTACCCGGTAACTTGCAGCCTGATGCTGAATGCCGCAGCATCTGCTGTAGCGTAGCTGAACACGGGGGAGCCAAAACCTTTCAGCATAATTCAAAGCATCATTGGTATCAGGTTACCGTCTCACATGTCGCTCCATCACGTCTTATTCTTATCTATACCGATATCACCGCATTAAAGAGTACCACACCATCTACTTTACAACAGGATACGAATCTACTTGCTATCGACAGCAACAAGGTCGCCTGGTGGGAATATGACTTCATCACCGCTCACTTCAGTTTCACTGCCGGCAAAGCCACCATGCTTGGGTATACAGCAGATGAATTTCCCAACACTATAGATCAACTTTCTACACTGGTGCATCCTGATGATCTGGCAGTAATTTCGGAGAAATTACAGAACCACCTTAGCAGGAGGTCAGAGTATTATGAAGCAACCTATCGGATGAAGATAAAATCGGGTGGCTACCTCTATTGCTACGATTTCGGGAAGGTCATTGAATGGAGTGAGGAGGGTACCCCAAAACGGCTGACGGGCATTGTCATGAATATACACCAGCAAAAAACCGTTGAAGAAAACCTGACCCGGTTGAAATTACAGGCGGAAGAAAGCGAACACAAGTATAAGGAACTTGCTACATTGCTCCGACTCATGGCAGATAATATGCCTGATATGTTGTGGGCAAAGGATCTGAATAAAAACTATATTTTTGCCAATCGTGCGATCTGCAGCAACCTTCTGAATGCCTCTGACACTTCCGAACCTATTGGAAGAAATGATATGTTTTTTGCATCCCGGGAGCGCAATGCACATCCTGACAATCCAACGTGGCATACATTCGGTGAGATTTGTCGGGATTCCGATTCCATTACCCTTGAAGCAAGGCAACCAATGCAGTATGATGAGTTTGGGAATGTGCAGGGGAAATTCCTGTTCCTTGATGTTCACAAAGCACCACTGTATGATGATTCAGGTGAGGTTATCGGCGTAGTGGGTACTGCACGTGACGTCACCGCTGCCCGTGAGGCTGAAAATACACTGAAAATTCTCTCTGTTGCTATGGAGCAAAGTCCCGTTGGCATCGTGATTACTGATAAGCGTGGTATTACACAATACGTCAATAAAAAATATACCATCTTAACGGGCTACACTCTTGAGGAGAGAATAGGCGAAATGCTTCCTATTCTGCAACCTGGCGCTTTTTCTGATTCTGAGTGTAAAGAGTTATGGGACACTGTGCATGCAGGTAAGGAGTGGAACAGCATACTGTATAGCCAAACGAAGAGAGGTTCCGGTTATTGGACATCACTAACGGTTTCCCCGCTGTATGGGCATAATAATGAAATCACAAACCTGCTGGTGATGAAAACTGATATTACCGATCAGATAACCCTTCAGGAAAAACTTCAGAACCTGACGAGATTTAAGGACCTTCTTGTACAAATCTCTTCCAGTTTTATTAATGTACCCATAGAGATGGTTGATTTGACCATTGATGGTGCACTCCAGGTGATTGGTACTTATGTTAAGGCTGACCGTGCGTATATTTTTGAGTACAACTGGGAGAAACGGACAGCAAAGAATTCTCATGAATGGTGCGAGCAGGGAATTTCTGCTGAAAAGGATAACCTACAGAACGTGCCTTTCGAATTGTACCCCGATTTTGTTGAGAAACATGAGAAAGGGGAAATAGTCTATGTCCCCGATTCATCTATGCTTCCTGAGGGGCCAACAAGGGATGGGGTATTGGGTCAAAGCATCAAAGGTCTGCTGATGGTACCTATGATGAAGGAAGGGTTGTGCATCGGCATGGTTGGCTTTGACTATGTGAAACAGCAGTTTGTGTATTCGGATGATCTGCTGGATCTTCTCAGGCTTTTTGCAGAGCTGCTGGTAAACTTTCACTTTCGTGAGACAGTATTCAATGAGCTGATTCACGCGAGAGAAACTGCCGAGGAGAATCAGAGGAAACTTGAGTTGTCTCAGAAAATTGCGAAGCTTGGCGGTTGGGAATACAATGCAGCTTCAGGGTTGTTCACCTTTACTGATAGTTTCTTTGCGCTGTTCCACACCAATGCGGAGCAGATGGGTGGATACACGATGACTCCCCGACAGTATACTGAAACATTCCTGTTTCCTGAGGACAGGCAACTGGTGATTGATGAGCATACGAAAGCGCTTGAAGATTATTTCCATTCTTATCCTGTGACCCTGGAACACAAATTCCGGTATTACGATGGGGGTACAGGATACATTTCGGTCACTTATTTTGTTGTAAGGGATCAATACGGAAGAGTGGTTGGGACATACGGGGTTAATCAGGATATCACTACCCGAAAAATAACTGAATTGCAACTGCGTGCGTCGAAGGAAGCACTTGCTGAGCGGGAAGAGTATTACCGCTCTGTTTTTTATGAGACCCCGGTACTTCTGTGGGAAGAAGACTTCAGTGATGTACTCACCTGTTTTGAGGCGATGAAGGCGAACGGCAAAGGGGATATACCAACCCTTCTGAAAGAAAACCCAGAGTTACTTGCCACCTGCGCTTCAAAGATAAAGATTCTTGAAGTCAACAATCAGGTGTTGGAGTCCCTGGAATTCGAAAGCAAAGAATCATTGATTCATAATTTTGAGAAGACGCTGACACCCGTTTCAATGAATGTGATGGTAGGTGCATTGATTAATCTTTCCCAGCTGATTGATCATTACGAATGCATCACCGAACACAGAACTGCATCTGGTAAAATACGGCAATTCTTCCTGCGGTCTTTCGCAGTCAATAAATCAAATTCAGGGTTCTCCCGGATTATAGTGGCGATGGTTGACATCACTGACCTGAAGACGAAAGAAGCAGAGCTGATTGCGGCAAAGGAGAAGGCGGAGGAGATGAACCGCCTGAAGAGCAATTTCTTTGCGAATATGAGTCATGAACTCCGTACCCCTATGATCGGTATTCTGGGATATTCTGAACTGTTATCTCATCATAAAGATGAAGTTGTCAGAAGATATGGACTCACCATGAACAAGAGCGGGCAGCGGTTAATGGATACCCTGAATATGATCTTGGATATGTCCGGTCTTGAGGCGGGTAAGATATCTGTATCCCGTGCAACAGTGGATCTTACAAGCCTGGTCAGTGAAACAATTCAGGTATTCAAAGAGGCAGCTGCAAAAAAATCCCTAATGCTTAGTCAGGTCAATGGTCATGATCCCCTTTATATTGAAAGCGATGCCGGAATGCTTCGCAGTATTGTGAATAATCTTATAAACAATGCGATCAAATACACAGCATCAGGGGGCATCACAGTCAGTGTCGAAAAAAAGAAGCAGGGTGAAAAGATGTTCGCGGTACTGACGGTAAAGGATACCGGCATAGGCATTGATCCTGCACATCATAGTATCATCTTTGAGGAGTTCAGACAGGTGAGTGAGGGGAAATCACGTAGTTTTGAAGGTACCGGATTGGGACTCTCCATTACCCGGAATTTTGTTCGAAAGCTCAACGGTACTATTGAAGTTGAGAGCCGGCTAGGTGAAGGTGCAGCATTTATTGTTACACTGCCTTATGATCCGACGCTCAATCTGTCCGTGTCTGAAACTATTGTACCGGAACCGCAACCACAACCACCACTCAGATTCGTTACAAAATCAAGGCAATCGTTACCGGAAATTCTGTATGTGGAGGATGATCCGGTTGCCGTATCGCTGGTTTCAGCATTACTGGCGGGTGCATGCAGACTGGATACTGCAAGGAGCCTGGATGAAGCTATTGCCTGTGTTGAGCAGAAACAGTACGCATTGATTCTGATGGATATCAATCTGGGTAAGGGACCAGATGGTATGGATACCACACGGGCAATCCGCAAGATGGAGCGGTACAGGGATGTGCCTATTATTGCGCTTACTGCCTATGCCGGCGATGAAGAGAGGAGAGAGATACTGAATGCCGGCTGCAGCCAGTATCTTTCAAAGCCATATACTTTCAATGATCTGATGACTATGATAGAGCAATTGCTGCCTGCAAACGGGAACAAGCAGTAAGATTGGTTTGCAGAAGGAGGAGGATAATTGATAATTGATAATTGATTCCGCCTTCGTCGGAGGATAATGGATTGGCGCATAGATAACTCGTGATGGCATAACAGGCAATTGCTGAACTGACAGCGGCATGAGATTACTCCAAAGTTATCAAATACTTCTCTTCCATTCGCTTTAACCAATCTAAGTTATCAGATTCAGCAAACACATTAAGTTGTTGGAAGACATCTTCAAGATGAATCTTACGAAAAACTGCATTTCCGAGTGGAGTTAAAATGCTCCTGAACAAAGATTCAATCTCAGTATTCCCATCCCGCCAAAGGAATCTTTCATTGTATTTTGGGCTGAGTACCCAGAAGCCCCATTCATTACATTCCCTGGATTTTGCAACTTGCTCTGCCAAAAGCATATTTCTCCATAATTGGTTGCAGCCTCCGATAAACGGACAGGACAAAGAATTTTTAACTTTAAGGATATCCAGGCTTTGTGAGGTTGAGGTTAAACTCCAATTATTGTATTTCTTGTATCCGCAAAGGAATCCCTTTTCAGTTTTTTTACCATTTTCTATAAGTTCTCTAAAAAATGAATGTGTATAGCATACACCACGTAGCCCAACTTTGCCACTCCGATATGAACTACAAGTAGAGAATTCACCTTCGATGAATTTGAATTCGATTAGCAATACCCCTTTTTTATCTTTATCGTATTCATAAAATAATGCAACATCTGCATCTGTTCCAGATTTTTCACTTTGATCACCAATACTTTCATCCTCAATCAACGGAAAACCATTCCACACCATTTTACTTGGGGTAAACTCCAGCTCAATATGCTGTATGTCAATTTGCTTACCTATTAGGAAAGAGAAAACTGAATTAGCCAAACCAATATGACTGAATAAGTAGGCAAATAAATTGAAACAGTATGCCTGAGAGGAGCAGGTATTCGATTTAATACGTTCTATGTCCCCAGCTTTGTGTTGCAGAAAACGGTTTATTGTATCTCTGTAGATTTCATGAGTAATGAAGTTCATTCCCGCATCTGCCTTATCCTTTGGTAGCAAATGCATATAAGAATTACCATTTTGTGATTTTCCAAAATCCTTTATGCCCTTTGACTGAAGATAAGCACTCATATGATTGTAAACTTTCTTTTGCCAGTCATTTCCTATTTGATATAAACCCGGTGGTTTAGTCATAATTTTCCTACTTATTTGGAATTAAAGTCCCGACTATCTGATTTGCTTGTAGCGGTATATTCTTAGATGAAATTCAATTACTTTAAGAATATTGCCTTTCTGATATCCCGTTTGAATCCTGATTTCATTTCGTAGAAGTAGACACCTGCAGGGAGGTGAGCTGCATCAAAAGTGACGGAGTGGCGTCCTGCATCGTGGGTACCCTCTGCGAGGATTTGTATCAGTTCACCGATGCTGTTATAGATGCTTAGGGTGACATCACCGCGTTCGGGGATGAGGTAAGTGATCTTTGTGCTGCTGTTGAACGGGTTGGGGTAATTCTGTTCCAGATAGAACTGATCGGGTTTTTCGGTTTCGCACTGGATATCCACCACAGAGATGAACCGGACCCGGTACCAACCTGAGTCCGGGGCGGTCACGGTGAAGGGGATAAGACTCATATCCTCGGTAACAACGCGAAAGAAAAAGTCCCGATTTCGTACTTTGGCGGAATCCAGCATAATGAGGGGGGCTACCGTCCGATTATCACAGGGAAAGGTAATAGGAATATCCGGATTGGCGATTGTGTCGACTGCATTGGCGTAAAAGCTTTCAATCCATGCATTTGCGATAAAGTGTTTCCATCCCGGCGCACCATTGCAGTATATGTATTCGCTAAGATCATGATCTACGGTGATGTATGGTCTAACCGACTTCACAAACACCATTGGGGTGAATGTAACGGTGAGAGTCTGTGCACTCCCTTCATTGAGGAAGTCAAAGTGGGTACTCCGGTCGATCAGTGCCTGCTGCAGATAAGTGTAGGTATTTCCCCAGACATTGCCGATTTGATAGAACCCTTCACTATATTGCTCTCCCAGACCTCTGGCATATCTGTCTTCGGAATGGAACTGATAGCCGCCAGCACCTTCGACATAATTCACAATGAAGTTTTTCCGTGTGACTCCAAAATTGACTGAGGAACCGTGGGAGATATTGTAGGTAATCGAGCCCCTGACGAAAGTGCTCCCATGGGGAAGCGAAAAGTCCATTATCGGTGTAACAACATTTGTGCTGGTATCAATTCTCGTGAGGATGTGTGTAGTCGTGTCGTAGTGGAGGAAATCAAGGTTCCCGCATTTTAGATAGGTCGTGTCCTGAAAGGTATACTGTTTATTGCAGTTGCGCGTAAAAAACTGAGCGCTGGGGGCGTGGGAGCCTGCATCAGTGCTAGTGTACAGATACTTGTTACCGAAGGTGTAAGGGACATAGGCGGAATCCAATGCGCCTTCAGTCATTGAGCGAAACACCACTGGTTTACCGTTGTAGGTAACTTGTGCGACAGCTTCCGTAGCAGTAAGAAAAAGAAAGAAACCCAGTAAAAAGAAACAAATCCGGAATAGCGTAGTGAGTGATAGCATAAGACCTCCTGGAATGATGGTCTAAAATAGAAAAGATTTCAGAAAAGCGCAAGAAGACAATGGACTCCGCCACAGGCGGAGGACAATTGATAATTGATAATAATTTGGTGGAAGGGAAATGATTGACAATGTGGGGAAAAACAGCTGCGGTAAATCAAACTCTATCCCAGCCTTTTCCTTACTAAGGGAAAGGTGACCTAACTCTGGTAATTGTGCATAGATAGATGGTGGGGCATGAACAGGAGCGAAAAGAACCTCCGGTCAAAATTCACCGCTGTAGAGAATGAGCCACTTTAGCATTTTGTTTCCGTCCCGGTGGAGGGGGGAGCTGGGAGGCGGATTCTTACTTCAGCAGGCTGATCTTGATGGTTTGGGTGAATCCTGCTGCTTCCATGCGGCAGAAGTAGACGCCACCAGGAAGGGTGGGCGCGTGGAAATCAATGGTGTGGGTGCCGGATTCCTTTATGCCATCGTAGAGGGTTTGGATGTGGTTACCAAGTATATCGAAGACTTTCAGGGTGAGGTAGCCGGTTGCTGGGAGGGTGAATGAAATCTTTGTTGAGGGATTGAACGGATTGGGATGATTCTGATAGAGTCTGAATGATTGTGGAACGGGAGCATTATCCTTTATATCTAATGCGATTTCAAATGCCATGATTGAAGTGAGCACTTCACCGGAGAAGTCAAACAGGGCAAGGTTCTCCCAGGGGGAACCGAATGTGGCTGTTGAGATGTGGTCAGGCTCCCAATAGATGAAACCAAGCCCCATTGAGTTTGGGGTATTGAGGATGCTTTGTTTCAGTGAGTTAAGAAAGTTGTGCTGACCTGTGACGGTTGCGGGATAACCGGGCAGGAGCTGGGATTGCATCCCGACCATATTGTGGGTGGTGTCGTTCCATGCCAGTGTCCAGGGGTAAGCGGTCTCCACGATGATGATTTCTTTCTGGTAGCGTGTTGCAAGCATGGAAAGGTTGCCGTTCAGCTTTGAAAAATCGCCATGCCACCATGGGTAATAGGATAAGCCTATTATATCAAAGGGCACATTCCGGGATATGATGTTATCAAAAAACCATTTACAGCCTGAACTGTCGCCACCGGCATCGGTGTGGATGATGGTCTTTATATTGTGTCCCAAACTGTTGACTTCAGCAACTGCCTGCAATCCTTTTTTGAGGAGATCAGTGAATTGCGTCCATTGCGTGGGGGTGTCGTAGCTGCCGCCGACGCGTCCGGTGTTCCAGAGCATTCCGCCTGAGATCTCGTTGCCAATCTGCACCATAGAGGGGAGGAGGTTCAGCGACTTTAGTGTTAAAAGGGTTGATTTTGTGTAAGCGTAAAGAGTGTCGCCAAGGGCAGCA
>JAEXTR010000344.1 GCA_023406915.1 Bacteroidota bacterium | reverse complement strand
GTAAAGGATACAGAAAATGTGATAGATACAATTGACAGGGTCCTGCATGGGAAGGCGTGATTAATTGATGCCCAACACAGACCCCTTTTCAGAAATACTTTTCCTTACCTTGTTCAGCAGATGCTTGATTGAGAAAAGTGTTACTATGATATACTCAGAAGGATTTTTAATACAGGTATTTCCGGAGCAGAGTTGCATCTCGATAATCTACGAGGTGCCGAAGGGGAAATAGGAATGAGGGTTGGTGATTCGCCGTATTTTGGAGTCATCAATGTGGGTGACGATGCAAAGCTTCTCAAATTATGTGAAGATAATGACATCTTAACATCACAGAAGGACTTTTCTGATTCACTTTTCAGAAGTATTAATGATAAGGATACTGAGCTTACCATGCTCATCGGTTCAAAGAAATTTACTGAGGGGTGGAACAGCTGGCGTGTAAGTACCATGGGACTTATGAATGTGGGGAGAGGCGAAGGGACGGAGATTATTCAGTTGTTCGGGAGAGGCGTGCGTCTGAAAGGGTACAATTTTTCGTTAAAAAGAAGCAGCCGGCTAGATCATTTTCATAAGCCGGAGAATGTACCCGAGTACCTCAGATATCTGGAAACCCTCAATGTGTTTGGTATCCGTGCCGATTATATGCAACAGTTTAAGGAATATCTTGAAGATGAAGGGCTTAATCCAAATGAAACGAATTATGAAGAAATCAGCATCCCGGTACTACCGGCAGTAGAACTGATAGATAATAAGAAATTAAAAATACTAAAAGTGAAAGACGGGGTGGAATTTAAGAAGGATATACAGTTTGAGCTTGAGGATTTGACAGATCAATTTCATGGATCTGTAACTGTGGACTGGTATCCGAAGATTCAGGTTTTGAATAAGAATGCGGAGAAGAGAACCGACAAAGATGATTCACGGGAAAGGGACAAATTGAATGAGCTACACCGTGCTTTCGTGAACTGGGACAAGGTTTACTTTGAGATATTGAATTTCAAGAACGAGCGGGGATGGAATAATATGAGCATAAAGAAGGAGACGCTCATAAAAGTTATGGAGAAGAATGCATGGTACACACTTTATATCCCAGGGCATGAGTTACAACCAAAGAATGTGGAGCAAATACACCTTTGGCAGGAGATAATAGTTGCGTTATTGAAGGCATACTGTGATAAGGTGTATAACTACATTAAAAACAGTTACCTTAGTGAACATCTTGTGTATCAGGAATTAGTCAGAGATCATCCAAACTTTATTACTGAGTATACACTCCTTATCGAGAAGACAGAGCAGCAGCTGATAGGGCGAATCAAAGAATTAAAAGAAGCACTGAGCGATAAAAATATTGCCGGGGAAGTGCGATTCGAAAAAATAGCGAACTTCACAGTGATAGATTTCAGCCAGCATCTTTACAAACCGCTGATACATATCAGTAAGGGGGCATATCGCGATATTCTAACTATCACACCCATGCACCTGGTTGAAAGTGAGAAAAGATTCTTAGACGATTTGAAAAAGTTCTACAGCAGTGGAAAAGAATACTTTAAAGATAAAGAGCTTTATCTGTTGCGAAATTTAAGCCGAAGAGGAGTTGGTTTTTTTGAGGCGAACAATTTTTATCCAGATTTTATCATGTGGATTATTTATGAGGGGAAGCAATATGTTAATTTTATTGATCCTAAAGGTTTACGGCAGGTTGAAGGATTTAATTCCAGTAAGATTGCATTCCACACCGTACTCAAAGAAAAGATACAGAAAAAACTGAATACGCCAGATGTTGAACTTAATTCATTCATTCTCAGCAGTACACCTTTAAATGAGCTTGACTTTTGGCAAGGTGGGCAAACTTATGATGATTTTGAAAAGCATAATGTATTTTTTCTGGACAGGGGAGCATCTGAGTATCTTCCAAAATTGATAGAAAAAGCGATCACAGTAAATGGAGAAAATAATGGAAATTAGATCTAGTTGTTATAGTATCCTTCAGTTACTTATCTCATCATCTGAGCAATTTGTAGTCCCTGCCTATCAACGCAGGTACGCATGGAATCTTAAGCAACTTGGAGAATTGTATGATGATATTCGTTTACTTGATGATAGTGAGTACCACTTTATGGGAAGCATTGTCTTATTAAGCAAAACCCATCAAGGCGGAGTAAATACGGTAGAGGTAGTTGATGGACAACAACGATTAACGACCATCACGATTCTTCTAGCTTCACTAAGAGATGTATTCAAAAAGCATGAGCATAATAATGCCGAAGTGATAGGCAAGCTTTTATTATGTGGTGAGTTGGAAAAGGACTACACAAATAATTTGGTGTTGGGCGAGTTGGATAACGAAGATTATATACGTGTCATAAACCAGAGTGAATTATCAAAAGTCAGAAACCAAAATCTTTTAAGAGCATATGATTTTTTTGCTCGAAAACTTGAGAAGAGATTAAACGAAGCGACAATGTTTTACAAAAAACTGACGGAAAAAACAATAATCATGCGATTAGATGTTTCTAATGCTAAAGATGCTTACAGGCTTTTTGAAGTCATAAACAACCGTGGATTAAGACTAACTGCCACTGATATTATTAAGAACTTTATTCTTGGTAATGCATCTATGGTTTCAGAAAAAATTCTAGTGAAAGTTAGAAAATCGTGGGAAGAAATAATCATTAATCTTGATGGTGTGAATACAGAAAATTTTTTCCGGCAGTATTTGTCTGGAGAATTTCGTAGAAAAGTTACTGTAACAAGTATGGTTGATGAGTTCAAGAAATATTACTGTGAAAATATTATTGAAGCTGAAAAACTGTCAACCTATCTAACCTACGTGAAAGTAACTGAAGAGAATGATGAGAATAAAGTATTTGATGACCAGATATTGTTAAACGGGCAGATTGAAGAGAAGTTCATTACTAAAGAGGAAACAAACAAGAATCTAAAAGAAAAGAATGAAAAAAAGATCAAGAAGGTACCTGTTATTGCTTTTGTTCAAAAACTAAGCACATTATCAGAAATATACAAGAATATAGTGAAACAAGGATTTGCAAATAAGGAGATAAACCGACATCTCTTCGATCTGAACCGAATTAAGGCACAGCCAGCTTATACCTTTTTACTGGAAGTATTTCAAAGAGGAATTTCCGACAAAGAGAAGATACAGATTATATGGATGATTGAAGTGTTCATGCTGCGGTGGCATATTTGCGAAAAACGGACAAGCGAATTAGATGACATTTTTCCAAAGCTAAACGCAATAAAGAACAGTGACCTTATTCAAAGTGTGAAGAAGGAGCTCATTTCTGAGATGCCGGACGACAATGAATTTGGTAAAAAATTGTCTACCTACAGTTTCAAAGGAAAAGAGGATAGGGCCAAATACATTCTAGAGATAATTGAGTATAGCTTATTAAAGCATCAGGGGGAATACCAGCTCAATAAGGGAAAAGAATTGCATCTGGAACATATTATTCCTCAAAAGATAAGCACGAAGCGGTCGAAGCATCAGTATGGAGACTGGGAGAGTTACCTGGGGGGCCATTCAAAAGAATTGCATAAAAGATATGCATATTCTATCGGAAACCTTACTCTTCTTGGCGGTACATTGAATATCACCGCAAGTAACAATCCCTTTTTAAGTAAAAAAACAGAGTATAAAAAATCAGAACTTAAACTTAATGAACAATTAGTTAAGGGATATACTCAATTCGGATTCAAACAAGTAGAGAAGCGAACAAAAGAGATGATTAACTTGGCACTTGGGATCTGGAAGTTGGAGGGTGAGGGTAAATAGCGTCTTCAGGCATTGAAGGCATTTTCTTTATGAGTGCTACCTGTGTTCTCAGGAAAATTCTTTTTGGCACTGACCCCAAGTCTTTTGCACAGCTTTTCGATCAATCGTTACAAAACGGAGGAAAGTATGACGCTGCCGCAGTGTATGGTATGTAAGTGGTATACGGGTAAGGATACGTGTAAAGCGTTTCCGGAGGGGATCCCTGAGAAGTATTCTATGGCGAACCCGGAGCCGATGTATGATAGTCTGCCCGGTGAGTTACCTGTTCGGATGGCGCATTTGAGTGTGGATACTGAACAGGTGGGTAAATATGTGTACAGATCGAAATAAAAAGGGAGGCGAACCTCCCTTTTGTAATGTCTACATTGATTTGTAGAGTGTACTCAACGCTATGTATATGAGGATTCTCCCCACTATTATGAGCATTTTCGCTACCCTTTTATTCATTTTTTTCATTGAATTTCTCCAAATAATTTTAAAAATTCTTGACATTAGTAACCGAATAACGTAATTTGTTTTTGCCTAATTAAGTTATTGCGTTTGCTAACACAAGCGTAAGTATAGCCCGTAGATGTTTCAGCATCTTCGGGCTTTTTTTTATGGATTATCCTCCTTCCTTCTAAATTTGAATACATATATAAATATAGCAATCTCAAAAAAACGACATTGTTTTTACTTGCTGAGTGAAGAATTTTTACAAAAAACTCATCCTTTTTGTTAAAAAAGTGTTCATTCACAACCTTCAGATCAAACGGAATTCACTCAAAATGTAGCTCAAAACAATCGAAATTGATTTTACATCAAGATTTTCTCTCCTTGGGCGATGTCGGTCATTTCATGAGCGGTTATGCCAAAGAGCTGGCTAATCACCTAATTATTGGATGTCCCCTTCACCTGTTGGTACAGTACAAGCATGGAAACTTCAGGGTTCCAGAAGCCAAAGACAACAGCCAGATAATCATCACTGAGTGTTCCGAGACAAAACATCTGCAAATCACTAAGGGTACGGTTCATGTGAATTTTCGGAGGCGAATAACGGGGAAACAAAATTGCGCGCTACCCTACAAATTCTACTGATAGTATCATGGGTGTGCGACCGCCTACGGGGTCGAAGTGTTTTTATTTTCATTTTTACTATAAATCTTCGATCCCGCTGGGATCGGTGCCAAGCGACCGGTGCTTACATTACTCTCAATAACAGTACTGTAAATCTTTGGAATCCGCCGGCGGCGGAGACGGATAATGAGTCTAGTGCTGATCCGCTAGATACCGACAGCGGAAACGGTCAAAGATTTATAGAGAAAAGTCGTAGAAGGTACCTCGACCCAGTTGTGGAGCCTGTCCTTCTCCTGACTGATCGCACCTTTTTCAGAGCTGAAAGAATACAACCCAGAGCCCCAATCAATAATTACCACCATTTATTAAGCAGACCCGAGCGTACCGTCACGATTATCTAAAAACTGAATAATCTTACAGATGTCAACATTTAGGTTTAGAGCCTAAAGAGGGAACATGGCTTATTTAATTAAAACAGATTGGAGGCTAATTTATGATTGGTATAGGGGAAAATGTGGGATAAGGAAGTGCCCCGAAGAGGATTCGAACCTCTGACCTCCAGTTTAGGAAACTGCTGCTCTATCCTGCTGAGCTACCGGGGCATGAGCTGTATCCAGAATTTTTCGGATACAGCATAAAAATATAAGGTATTTCTGTTTATTTTACCAACTTACCAATGACACTTTCGGGTTCGATGAGGTCTTTCCATTGTTCATAGGGTATTTTGAGCGAGATCGGACCAACGGCATAGGCTGCGGCTTCATACGGGTTATAGAGGAGTTCTATTCCGTAGATGGTGAAGAGATATGCCTGACTCAGGACAAAGACACCATCCTTAAAGAAAAATCCTGCCTTTTCAAGGTTTTCACCTTCCGGTACTTCCATTTTTTTTCTGAATGTGTTTTCAGCGAGTGCCAGGAATTTCTTCATACCGTCTTTTTTCAGAATTTTTTCGAGTGTGATGACCGTGCCATCGGCTGCTGAGATGTTCCGATAATCGGTAAATGAGTTGGGGTGAGCTCCGCCAAAGAAGCTGCTCTCGGACATCCGGATACTAAATAGTCCCAGGGTATCCGTGACCGGGGTGACAATTCTCTGGAGGAAATAGTTCAACGGCATATCCGGGATGTCCAGTTTTACGCGGTTGAAATCACGGAAAAGGGAATCCCTGAGCGCCTGGAGGGAGGTGTGGAATGTATTACCCTCTGAGAATGGGTCCCTGAGGGTGAAGGTATCTATTGCAGCCTGTAAGGATTTTTGGAGTCCTGCATGCTCTGTTCCGGTAATGATCGGGTAAGATACCTGAAACTCCGCACACCCGACTCCCACTGAATCGCAGTTACCTGTTTTGTCTGCCAATGAAAATGAGGTGTACTGAATTTTGTCCGGTTCAGATTCTGAGCATCCGGAGAAAGAGATACCGATGAGCAGGAGAAATGCTCCAAGGTAGATGAAACGAATGTTATTCATTATTGCATTCCTTTTGTTTCTAGAAATAACGAATTTCGTTTTTAAAATAGGCATTTTTTTCAATTTTTTCTTTTTTCGTAAAAGCTAAAGTCCAAAAGAATGATTTCCGATAATCAACTATAGTACATGCTTCTATGAATAAAATCGGTTCTATGCGGAAAACTGCGTTTTTCATCTTCCTGGTGCTTGCTATGCTTATGCAGGTTCAGGCACAAAGCGAAAAGTCTGTTGCACAGCTTGAGGGTGAACTGCGCTCTGTGGGACCCCGGGAGAGGGCACTGATTTATCAGGAGCTGTTTTACCGGTATCAGGATATTAACCTTATTCAAGCGATCAGTTATGGTGACTCTTCCATTCATTATGCAAGGGTTATCAAGGACTCTGCACTGATGCATGATGTGTATGCGAGCAATGGGTCTTATCTGATCCGTATCGGAAAGATTGAGCGGGGATATCAGCAGCTTTTTGAGGCACTGAAATATTTCAGCGATAAGGGCTCGGATAAGGAACTGAGTGATGTGCTTAATTATATCGGACTGAGCACCTATTTTGGAGGGAATTATGCACAGGCATTAAGCTATCTTCAGAGAGCGCTTGATATCAGATTAAAGATACAGCATGAGAGGGGAATTGCGACTTCCCTGAATAATGTTGGATTAGTCTATTTAGCATTGAAAGATTATCCGAAGGCAAAGGATCACTTTTCTTCCTCCTATGAAAAGAAAATTGCACTTGGGATGAATAATTCAGCACTCAGATCGAAGTGCAACATTGGTACTGTTTATTTTGAGGAAGGGAAATACCGCGAAGCACTGAAGATTCATCAGGAGGTGTTAACGGCATCGAAAAATAATGGGTACCCCGGGGGCATCGCACTTGCATCCATTGAGATTGCGAAGTCATATCAGAAACTGGGAGAGTATGCACTGGCAGAAAAGTACTTCCTGGAAGGGAAGCGGGGCTATCTTGAGATAGGTGACTACAATGGAGTGGCGGATGCATTACTGTATCTTGCAAGGTTTTATCAAAGCAAATCAGATTATCATATTGCCAAAGAAGAGTTAATAGCTGGTATCAGTTATGCAGAACGCGCCTATGCCAGAGGGAAGCTGGCTGAATTGCTTCTGGAGCTCAGTTCCATTCAAGAACAGGAAGGAGATTTAAGCGGCGCATTTTATTCTTTCAAGCGGTTTGCAACCGTGAGGGACAGCCTGCATACTGAAGAGGTATTAAAAAAGTTTGCTGAAATACAGGTGAATGTTGATCTTGCGAGGCGCGAGAGGCAGATTGAATTTCTGAAAAAGGAAGGTGAGATTCAAGGGCTACAGCTGGAAAAGTATAATTATGAACGTCTGATTTACATCATCATTGCGGTGATTGCGGCACTCTCCGGACTTATTTTTTATATCCGGTATACCTATGTAAGGCGGCTGAAGGTTTCCCTAGAGCAAAAGAACTCGGAGATCGAGAAGCAGAAGGAAGCGCTGGATGAAAGCAATATAGCGAAGGACAGGTTTTTCTCTATACTAGCGCACGATCTCCGGAGTCCGTTCCAGGCAACACTGGGATTATCTGAGGTGCTGGCTGAGGATTCAGATGATCTGAGTAAAAGAGAGATCAGCGAGTACAGCCGGGAAATAAACAGGGCATTAAGAAGTCAGTTCAGACAACTTGAGAGTGTGCTGACGTGGTCCCGTCTGCAGCTCAACAGGTTTGAGATCAGGAAAGAGGACACGGATATTGCCAAAATGATTGAAGATTCAGTAGAGGTACTGCGGCGGAATGCAGAGGCGAAGAAGATCACGATCAGGACGGAGATACGTGTCCAACAATTGGTCAATACCGATGGGCAGATTCTGACGACGGTACTTCATAATTTACTGGGGAATGCGATCAAGTTCAGTCCGGAGCAAACGGTTGTAACCATCCGTGCATCAATGGAGGGGGATCATTTGTTCCTCTCGGTTACTGATCAGGGTGTGGGTATGTTACCAGATACTGTTGATAAGCTGTTCAGCCTGGGTGAAAATATCTCGACCAAGGGGACAGCAAATGAGAAAGGAACCGGGCTCGGGTTGATATTGTGCAATGAGATGGTGCAGAAGCTAGGTGGAAATATAACGGTGCATAGTACCGTGGGGAGCGGGTCAGAATTTGTGGTAAGGATACCGGCACAAATGAAAAATTAGTAGTAAAAGCAATTTTGCTATAAAGTTAACATAGATATGCGATCCGTCAGCTGACGGATCGGATTCTTTTTTTTTCTGTGTATCCTATAAATATGGTACCCTCCAGAGGACTTTCAGTCACAGGGTGACTTCCAGCTTCGGGGGACGCCTGATATAGTTCAGAGCAAATGATACAGGCTTTGGGAATTCTTGTTAATGATTTTTCATAGCCCCAAAATTGAAATGTTTTTGTCAGTTAGAGATCATGGGGAAATTGCCACCGAAATTTCAGGTGAAGCAGGATACCGGTGGTTAAGGATTCATCAGCGCAGAGCCGGGCGTGGCGATTTCAGGGAATAATTCAATGTTTCTTCGTATCTTACACAGGAATTATCCATCACTTTTTCCGGTTTTTGTATTACAATTTTTGCTGATGGCAGTGCCAGTGGTTATTCCTGATGAAGATTTTTCTCATATCATTCATACATATTGTTTTTATACTAGCACTTTCTCCTGCGAGTCTTCCACAGACTGATGAAACCATTCAGGGCATCCGTGCGCTTGAACTGGAACTGGTCACCGCACCGGTGACGAGGAAGCAGGAGATTTATAAGGAGCTGTTTCAGAAGTATCAGGATGTAAATCCTTACATTGCGATAGCGTATGGTGACTCATGTCTGCATGCGTTGTATGCTGCCGGTGATTCGGCTAAAATCCACAGTATGCTCTCCAGTACTGGTCTGTACATGACCTTTACCAACCGTGCCTCTGAAGGGTATGAACGACTTTTCAGGGCAATGATCTACTATGCCTCTGTTGGGAATGACGAGGAGATGAGTTATGTGATGAACAATATCGGACTAGGGTCCCATTACAGTGGCTATCATACACAGGCACTGGAATATCATCAAAAGACGCTCCGCATTCTGCAACACCTTTCTATTGAGCGTACCCAGTCGATTTCATACAACAACATAGGGCTTGCCCTTATGGCCTTAGGAAGGTATGAGGAGGCGTTAGAAAGCTTCAGGAAGTCGTATGATCTGAAGCTGAAGTACGATATGCAAAACTCAGCGTTACGATCCCTGAATAATATTGGCAGTGTGTATCATAAGATGGGATTGTTTCAAAAATCTATCGAAGTGCATGATCAGGTTTTGCGGGAATCGCGCAGGCGGAAGTACCTTGGGGGGGTACCGCTGGCGCTGGAGGAAATGGCGAGATCGGAGATAGCGCTGGGTCGATTTGCAGATGCAGAGCGACATATCATGGAGGCAAAAGGGATTTATGACTCCATAAAGAGCTTTCATGGGAATATTGATGTCAATATGATCCATGCGGAGTTACGGGTAGAGCAGCAGAAGTATCCGGAAGCCGTGGTGCTGCTTGAGAAGGCAAAAACCTATGCTGCGCGCGCGGTAGCAAGGGGTAAACTAAGGGACATACATCTGGCGATCAGCAACCTCTATGACGAGATGGGAGATACAAAAGCAGCGCTGCAGTATCACAGGCTGTACGTTGCATACAATGACAGTCTTCGCAGTGATGAGGTGTATCAGAAGTATGTAGAAATCAAAGCAAATATAGAGCTTGCAAGGCAGGAGAGACGCATTGAATTGCTGGAAAAGGATGCAGAGATTAAGTCATTGCAGCTATCCCAGTATGGGACTGAGCGGTGGCTGTTTCTGATTGCATTGCTACTGGGTATCATGGTGGTTATTTATGTAACGATCAAGTATCGTATTATTGCCAGACTGAAGCAGGCGCTGGAGGAGAATAATGAGGAAATCCGAAAGCAGAAGGAGGCACTTGATGAATCGAATGCAGCCAAGGACAGGTTTTTTTCCATCCTTGCACATGACTTACGGAGCCCGTTTCAGGCCACACTGGGATTATCCGATATGCTGATGAAGGAAGCCACGACGCTTTCACCTGAAAAGATTCAGCGTTTCAGCACAACGATAAATACCGTTCTGCACAGGCAGTATAATTATCTGGATAACCTGCTGACGTGGTCACGGTTACAGTTAAACAAGTTTGAACTGAAGATAGAATCAGTTGAGCTAGGACCGCTGGTGAAATCAGCAGCTGAAATGCTGGAACAAAACGCCATTACGAAGGGGATCAACCTGAGAACAGAAAACCTGAATGGTGAAGTAATCACTACTGACCGTTATATACTGGGCACGGTAGTGACGAATCTGATCAGTAATGCGATCAAGTTTACGCATCCTGAAGGTGAGGTGGTAGTCAGGATTGAGGCGGATTCAGATACAACCAGTATTACCGTAGAGGATAACGGGGTTGGGATTGATGCGGAGCGATTAAGTCAGTTGTTTCATGTAGGGAAGAATATCTCCACTGACGGTACCGGTAAGGAGAAAGGTACCGGATTAGGCCTGATTATCTGCAAAGAGATGATAGAAAAAATCGGAGGAGAGCTGGTGATAGATTCTGAGGAGGGGAAAGGAACGGCGTGCAGAATTGTTATACCATCATCACCAGAAGGAGATTCGCCTGAAGAACCGGCTCAACAGTGAACAGCGTACTTACGATAATAGGGTGTTCCTGTTTTATCGTTTTTTGAGGTATACGGAAGACTGATTGGTCAGGTTTTTTTGCTATATGGTTTTTACAATCGTGTTCACTATTGCTACTGGTGTTCCGCAGGATATTACTACCCTAAAACGATTAGAGCGTGAAGCTCTGATTGCCCCCCAAAAAGATAAGCCCAAACTTTATCAAAATCTATTCTCCCTGTTTCGTGATGTAGACAAGGGCAAAGCCCTGATCTATGCTGACAGCAGCCTTTATTATGCTGAATTGCTTAAAGACACAGCGTTCAAGTATGAGATGATGGAAACGACGGGTCTGTATCACAATCTGAACGGAAGCACGGAATCCGGATACAAACAATTATTTGAAGCACTTGTGTATTTCAGTTCTGTGAACGATCCGGTGCGAATGGCAGGTGTAATTAATGCCATCGGGTTGAGTTCATTCTATGGTGGATATTATACGGAAGCACTTGACTACTTTAACCGGGCGTTGCAACTGCGGAAAAAGCACAAGCTGCACAAATCTATACCTCTGACCATAAACAATGTAGGACTGGTATACCTGAACACGAAGCAGTATAAGGAGGCGCTGCCGATTTTTCTGGAGACGTATGATCTGAAGCTGAAGCAGGGGCTGAAAGAATCAGCGGTCAGGTCGCTGATCAACATAGGTACAACTTACATGCATCTGGGGATGCATGATGCATCTGTCAGGGCGCTGGAGCAGGCGCTACATGATTCGAAGATGATTGAGTATCACGGGGGCATTCCGGTTGCGAATGCCGAACTGGCGAATACCTATACTGAGCTGGGAAGGTTTCAGGAAGCAGAAGCGCTGCTAAAGCAAGTACATCATGATTATGAGAAGATGAATGCCCCATTCGGACTGATTGATGTTGAGCAATATCTCTCCCGGATGCATTATAAGCAGGGAAACCTTCAGATGGCGGTTTTACATCAGCAGAGGGCGGCAGCATACGCAAAAAAGGTAGTAGCGTTAGCCCGATTGCGGGATTGCTACGCAACTATCAGTGAGCTGTATGAGAAGCAAGGAAACCTAGCAGGTGCATTTCAGTATTCGCGGCTTGTTGATGAAGTGAACACTCAGCGAAGGAATCAGGAAGTTCATAAAGAGTTTTCCGAACTGAATGCGAACATCACCCTGGCGAAGCAGGAACGAGAAATTGAACTACTGGAAAAAGAGAAGCAATTACAGACGCTGCGGTTGGAGCAGCTGAATACTGAAAGACTTTTTCTGACCACTATCAGTATTGGGGGCTTTATATTTCTTCTTGTATTTTTTGCGCGGTACCGGGTGATTTCCCGATTAAAGAAAGCGCTGGAGGAGAAGAATGTTCAGATACAGCAACAGAAGGATTCACTGGCTGCCATAAATTCATCGAAAGATAAGTTTTTCTCCCTGCTTGCGCATGACCTCAGAAGTCCGTTTCATGCGACGCTTGCGATGTCGGATCTGCTGATGGAAGATGTGGAAACACTGACCACGGAGGAGATTAAAAGATTCAGCAGTACGATTCATCTGGCGTTGAAGCGGCAGTATCTTCATCTTGAGGATGTGCTTACCTGGTCACGGCTTCAGATCAACAGGTTTGAAATCAACAAGATGGCAATGGATATTGATTCAGTACTGAGTCATGCGACTGAAGTGTTATCCTCGAATGCAGATGCAAAGGGGATTTCGTTTCTTGTGACCAACAATATTGAGGATGTTATTGTGGCTGACAAGAATGTAGTGGGTACGGTATTGCACAATCTTATTGGAAATGCCATTAAGTACTCCAGACGCGGAGACACGATCATGATCGCGGCAGATATCCAGGAGGGGGATGTGATCATTACTGTAGAGGATCAGGGGGTAGGGATTCCCAAAGAAAAACTGAAACGACTGTTTAATATAGCTCATGTGAAGTCAACCCCAGGAACGGAACAGGAGCAGGGAACCGGACTTGGGCTGGTGATATGCAAGGACATGATGGGGAAAATGGGGGGAAGTATCGAAGCAGAGAGTGAACCCGGCATGGGTTCCAGATTCACTCTCCGGTTTCCATGGGAAACAGAGGCAGTTAGTTCTGTTTCCGGGCTTCGAACTCAAGTTTACCGGTAAAGTTCTGAACTGCGACCCTAAAGAATTTTGGGTTACCGTTAGCGAACATATCTTCAAAGTTGATATTGCCCGCAAATGATTTCTCATACAAGAGTGTTGTGTCTGCATTGTAGAGACGGGCATAGCCAGTACCCGTTTTATAGTCCTTTACAATGAAGCGAACTTTGAGGTTCGGGACATTATTAAAAAACGTGAACATTGAATCAGCATAGTTCAGGTTAGCACCTTCGTAGATCACGCGGATAGTATCATTATTGACCGTGACTTTCTTGACGCTTTTATCTTCGATCACCGTGTTTGTAGATGAATCATTATCACAGCCGGCAGCAATCAGCAGTATGATCAATGCAAGAAGGGAGACTACGTGTTTTTTCATTTTAGAGTACCTCATTTATTTTGTGGTTAGTTCATAATTTTTCAGGGTTTCCTGAGCCAGTCTGATCACCATATCTTTCAGGGCTTCAGGCTCAAGCACGGTGATACCATCCCCGCGGGCGACAATCCAGGCAGCTACTTCCTTCAGGTTGTTTACTTTTGCTTCGAAGAGTAATGAGCCGTCAGGTTCTTTTTTGATTTTTTGATTCGGAATCAGCACTTTTGATTTGATCCGGTCAACCCATTTGCCATAAATGCGGAGTCTGATAGTCTGCAATTCACCACCAATCCAGCTTTTCCATGCATAATTATGCAGTTCGAGCACTGAGTCAATATCAGGCTTCTTGAATTTTTCCGTAAGGGGCTCTACTGACAGGATCTGACTGATATGGAACTGAAGAAAGTTCTTTTTTGACTGAGTGAGGAGCCGCCAGCTGCTATCATTTTGAAATATCAGGAGGGGCTGAACGGTATAGAAATTCACTGATGCATCATTTTTTCTGTAGTGGATTTTTGCCCCGACCGAATTATCAATACAGCGCTGCAATGTTGTAATATACTCCAGTGATTTTTTTCCGGCAGCAGTGATCAGCAGGGTTGTAGCACGGTCAACAGTCTGTTCAGAATAGTGCATTGCGGTGTAATGGAGAATGAGCTGTTTCAGCATCTGATCTGAAGGTTCCTGTTCAAGACTGACGCCTTTTCTGGCGACAGAATGAATGTTGATTGCGAGCTCTCTTAAATCTTTCAAATCCCGCTTTATCGTGACGCTCTCCACTTCAAACATGTCCGCAAGGTCTTCAACTTTTAATCTTTCAGAAGTATCCTTGTTCAAACAAATACTGATGATTTCAATCTGGCGCTTGATCTTTTGTTCGAATGCAAATGTTGATCTGTACACATCAGAAGACCTGTTTTTTTTAGCCGGAGTACGTGACATTTTCCAATCCTGTTTCATAGAGGGTGAATTATCATGACAGCAAAGAAATCAATGCCGGCAAGATTAGTTTTCCTGAAATAGTATCATGGTATGATACCGTTTCTGCCTGTTGCACTGATTAGTTTTCCTGTAACAAAAATAACCAATATGGATATGGAAAAAAAATAACTGCATACGGATTGTGGTGAGCAACATCACGAGAAAAGTGCAGACAGATTAGTTATGGAAATCATAAGCTACATAACGCACGGAAACTTGCTCCTTGTTGAGTTTCGATTTACGATGGGTATAAGAGACCGGAAAGTTATGAGGGTACGAAAGGGGGAACCGCAACTTCAAGTGCAAATCAAAAAAGGGGAAGGGACTGAGTATTCACTCAGTCTGAAAAATACGACAGGGGAGTACTTTTTTTTGAATCTGGGAGAACGACTGATTGCAAATCAGCTTGCCTGTATATCGCCAGAGGCGCTACTGATTGCGCCGGGTGATGACGCAGAGATGAAGGTGTCCGCAGCACCGCTTTTCTGCCAGGGCTTTCCAGCTACAGATAGTATCGTAACATCTGTAATGGAAAGTATAGATACAAGGGTGAGGCAGCTGGTAACGGGGAACAAACATGGGGAAGTAAGTGAAGCTTCAGGGGAGGAACAAAGGAAGGAAGCAGCAACTCCAGGGGAGTATGCTGCTGCTTCTGATGCGAATGGGATTGCGGCTTTTTCTACTGAAGGGCTGATGTTTGCAGAGGTTTTTGCTGACTGTGCGCTGTACGGTACGTACTTTGATGATCTGCTGAAAGCACTTGGAAGGCACGCTGGAGAATACCGGCTGAAACCTGTACAACGGCCCCGCAGTTATTACCAGCGTGCGTTGCAGGATGCATTTTCATTATTGGATGATCATCCAGTGTTGTTTCCGGATATACCCCACCGTGTGTATGCAGATGAAGGTGGATTTAAGGGGGAGGCATATCTTGATCATGAAGGGTTAATTCATCTTGTGCTTTGCAATACGTCTGTGCCGATGGCACGATATCTGGGTGGTGGCGGATTGACTTCAAGGTTTCAATCGAAGGGGGAGCAATTGCGGATTGCTTACGACCGGGATGTGCTGACATTACGGGTGCAGACGCAGGGGAGCCCCTATTATCCTGTTCACGGAAGCTTTTGGAATTCACTGTTTGGTACGTTCGGATTGTCTTACGAAACGATGAGCAGCTGGCTAAGCAAAGAATCTTGCAGCAGCATTGCTAATGATATGCTGATAGCTTTATCCGATTGTGAATTAAAGATAGGAGTTGAAGGGGGGGCGGCAAGCAGCCTTGTGCCGGCAGAGAACCTGACAGCCGGTACCCGGATTTTGAAAAAACGCCCGGGACACCGGCGTAAGAGTTCATCTGAGAAGGTTTAGTATTCTCTGAATCCGTCAACGGGTTTTGATTTCAGGGTTTCAAGCAGATTGAAGTAAGCCTGCTCGAGGTCCTGCTCAGAATCGAAAGAAAACTCAAGGTCTTCTGCTTTTGCGTATGAAGTAAATAACTTCAACCTAAGAGTTTTGTCATTTCTCTCGATTTTGTAATAGTGATTCATATTGATCAATAAACCAGCAATTTCAGCCCACATAGCTCTTCCAAAATTTAGTTGTTTATAAAAGGAGCATCGGTGAATTCCTGCCAAATGGTTTAGGAAAACTGATGATTCCGGACAAAAGATAAGAATATTTTGTGTAATCGCCACGTGTGAAAAGTATTGGGAACAAATGAAGGATGGTGGCGAATGCGAGCCTACAACCCAGATAGACGCTCTTTAGCGGTTGATAGTATTAAAGAGCCAGTTATCGCTGAACCGTCACGTTTGCAAACTATTCTTGTGTAAGAACCATTTTTACAGAGGTTTCCATGTTGATTTCCATAATTTCCACCAATTCTTAGACTGTGCAAGAAAAAAACTTTGCATTCCCGCCATTTACGTGAGTGTATTACTTGTAATATACCCCCCCTTGGTATATATTTTAAATCCAAAACGACATATTTATGGCTGAAAAAACAAAAGTCAAGTACATCTTTGTAACCGGCGGCGTAGTTTCTTCTATCGGCAAAGGTATCACAGCTTCGTCACTTGGTCTCCTCCTTAAACAGCGCGGTTTCCGCGTAACGATTCAGAAGTTCGACCCTTATATTAATGTTGATCCCGGCACGATGAATCCGTTTCAGCACGGTGAAGTGTATGTAACCGATGATGGTGCCGAGGCTGACCTTGATTTAGGTCACTATGAGCGATTTCTGGATACATCCATGACCCGTGAGAATAACACCACGACAGGTCAGGTGTATCATTCTGTTATATCGAAGGAGCGCCGGGGCGACTATCTGGGAGCAACTGTTCAAGTGATTCCGCATATAACGGATGAAATCAAGGAACGGATGCTGAAACCAGGTGCCAGTGGTAATTACGATGTTGTGATTACTGAAATTGGCGGCACTATTGGTGATATTGAGAGTCTGCCGTTTATTGAGGCAATGAGGCAGTTGCTGCTGCAGTTTGGCAGGAAGAACACTATGGTTATCCATGTAACCTATGTGCCTTTTATTCATTCTGCTGAAGAGCTGAAAACAAAGCCCACGCAGCATAGTGTGAAGCAACTACTGAGTTATGGTGTACAACCTGACATTATCGTGACGCGATCCCAGACGAAGCTTTCAAAAGAGATGCGTGAAAAGATCGCCCTGTTCTGCAACACAGATTCCCGTGCAGTGATATCTGCCTATGACTGTTCATCCATTTACGAAGTACCGCTGACGTTGTACAAGGAAAAGATGGATCAGATTGTAATGACCAGACTCCGTTTAAAAGAGAAGCGGATTGCCCTGGACATGTGGCAGGCATTTGTTGATAAGATCAAGAATCCCGGCAAAGAAGTTACCATAGCGATCTGTGGCAAGTATATTGATTATCACGATGCGTATAAGAGCATTATTGAATCGTTTGTTCATGCGGGTGCTGAGAATGATGCGCGTGTGCGCCTGAAGTGGGTGAATGCTGAAGATTGCGAAACCGATTCATGCGAGCGATTCTTTAATGATGTTGCAGGGATTTTGGTTCCAGGAGGATTCGGGGAACGGGGCATTGAAGGAAAAATCAATGCAATCCGGTATGCCAGGGAGAACAAGCTTCCTTTCTTTGGAATATGCCTTGGAATGCAATGTGCGATTGTTGAGGTTGCAAGAAATCTATGCGGACTGACCAATGCGCACAGCACAGAGTTTAAGAAAACGAAATTCCCAGTGATCGACCTGATGATTGAGCAAAAAAATGTGCGCAATATGGGTGGAACGATGCGACTGGGTGCATATCCATGTATAGTGAAACAGGATACCCACGCATTCCAGGCGTATGATGGGAACCTGATTTCAGAACGTCACCGGCACCGTTTTGAGGTGAATAACCGGTTCCGTGATATCCTGGCGGACCACGGTGTGGTCTTCAGCGGACTTTCTCCTGACGATAAACTGGTAGAGATCATTGAATTGAAGGATCATCCATGGTTCCTGGGTTGTCAGTTCCATCCTGAATTAAAATCCAGAGCTACCAAGGCACATCCACTATTCAGGGATTTTGTGCGGGCAGCACTTGTCTATCAGGAAAACCGTCAGCAGCGGTGATCCATTTTCCTGCATTGTAATTTCAGCGTCTGATTAGTAAATTTATCGGTTCGGATTTTTTATGTTCCGTATTTCGGTCTTTGTTTCAGGCAGAGGTTCAAATCTCAGGGCGTTACTGGATTCCCCATTAACACAAGGTACCGTTGCTGTTGCAGCAGTGCTGAGCGATAAACGGGAATGTGGTGCCTTTGAGGTTGCTGATGCTTACGGGATTCCGCATTTTACTGTCACCCGCACCGCAGAACCAGGAACTGTTGAGGAGTCATCTCTTACCAGGGTTTTATATGATCTAGGTACAGAGGCGGTGGTATTAGCCGGATATCTGAAGCTTATTCCCGGTGACCTCATTGCAGCATTCCCCGAAAAAATCATCAATAATCATCCTGCACTCCTGCCATTTTTTGGCGGAGCAGGCATGTATGGAATACGAGTTCATAAGGCAGTATTTGCATCAGGGATGAAAGTGAGCGGTCCTACAGTTCATTTTGTGAATGAGGAGTATGATCAAGGAGCAATTATTGCACAACGTGCAGTATCTATTTCCCATTGTACAACCCCGGAGGAGATAGCTGCTGAAGTTTTGAAAGCTGAGCATACATTACTGCCTGAAGTGGTAGCTGCACTAGCCACAGGCCGGATCAAACAAGAAGATGGAAGGTACCGGATTACCTGACATGGCATCGAAAGAGTTGAGAAAATGAAAAAATACGCGCTTATCAGTGTTTCTGACAAACGGTCATTAGCCGACCTGGGTAATGCATTATCCCATGCAGGGTATACGATTCTGGCAACGGGGAACAGCGCACGTATTCTAAAGGCTTCAGCGGTAGCATGCACTGAGATCAGTGATTTCACGGGTTTCCCTGAAGTTTTTGACGGCAGGGTAAAGACACTGAACCCGTTGGTTTTCGGGGGTATACTGATGCGAAGGGATAATCAGGAGGATCTGGCACATGCTGAAAAGCTATCGGTTTCACCGATTGATGTTGTTGTTGTGAATTTGTATCCTTTTGAGCAGGTAGCTGCGAATCAGGATGCTGAGCTTGCCGATCTGATAGAGAATATCGATATTGGCGGGCCAAGTCTAATCAGAGCAGCAGCGAAGAACCACGAGTTTGTGTCAGTTCTGACCAGTCCGGATCAATATACGGACTTCATGGAGCGACTGACAAAAGCTGACTTTGATATCGCGTACAGAAGAAAACTTGCACTCGATGCGTTTTTGTATACCAGCCGGTATGATGCTGCTATAGCGCAGACACTGCCCGGTAAGTTCGGGATTGCATCGCACAGTATCCGGATTGCATTTGACGAGGCGACACACCTACGGTATGGTGAGAATCCCCACCAGAGTGCAGCACTCTTCGGGAAGTTTTCAGAGTATTATGAAGCATTGCACGGGAAAGAACTATCGTACAACAACATACTGGATCTGATTGCAGCGGTTTCAATAACCGAAGAGACTGGTCCAAACTCCTGTGCGATCATCAAGCATAATAATCCGTGTGGTGCCGCAGTTGCTTCAACAAACCTATTGGCTTATGAAAAAGCACTCGCCTGTGATCCGGTTTCGGCATTCGGGGGCATTGTTTCCCTCAATGGCACCGTGGATGCAGACCTTGCTGCAAAGCTGAACGAAATCTTTCTTGAAGTTGTAATTGCTGAATCGTTTACCGATGAGGCGATGGCATTGCTGAGAAAAAAGAAAGACCGCAGGATTGTAAGAAAGCTGAAACCATTTCTGGAAAAGGGCTTTCAGTTCCGTACCGTGCCAGGCGGGTTTATTGCCCAGGAGGCTGATATCAGCAGTGATTTTGATAACCTTAGGGTTGTTACTGCTATTGCGCACGATCCATCCAGGGATGCTGAGATCAGGTTTGCCTGGACGATCTGCAAACATACAAAATCGAATGCGATTGTATTGGTGAAGGATGGAGCAGCTGTGGGTATAGGTGCTGGTCAGGTATCAAGAATTGACAGTGCACGCATAGCAGTTGCAAAGGCAAAAGAGCGTGGATTTGATCTGAGTGGATCAGTTGCTGCCTCTGATGCTTTCTTTCCATTTGAGGATGGAGTAGTGGAACTGGCAGAAGCCGGAATTACGATAGTTATTCAACCGGGGGGATCGGTTCGGGATGCAGAAGTGATAGCTGCTGCTGACCGTACTGGAATCAGTATGATATTTACAGGAATAAGACACTTTAAACATTAGGATTTTTGATGCGTATATTTGATTTGTTCTCGACAGATATTGCAATGGATCTTGGAACTGCCAATACCCTTATTCACGTGAAGGGAAAGGGGATTGTGCTGAATGAACCTTCGATTGTTGCGTTTGACCGCAACACCAAAAGAATTATTGCTTTAGGAAATAAAGCAAAAGAGATGATGGGGCGTGAGCATAAAGAAATCAGAGTGCTACGACCGATGCGTGACGGAGTAATTGCAGATTTTGAAATTGCCGAAGGCATGATCAGGGCATTCATCCGAGAAGCAGTATCCCGCTTTGGAACGAGCCGCAGGATGGTGATTGCTGTACCGAGCGGAGTAACCGAAGTTGAGAAGCGAGCAGTACGAGACAGTGCTGAGCATGCCGGAGCGAAGGAAGTACATCTGATATCGGAGCCAATGGCTGCCGCTATTGGTATTGGTATTGACGTTGATGCTCCTGCCGGAAACATGATTATTGACATTGGCGGCGGTACGACTGAGATTGCGGTGATAGCATTATCCGGTATTGTAGCTGAAGAGTCGATCAGAATTGCCGGCGATGAAATGAATAACGCGATCATGCAGTTTTTCAAGAGAAATCACAGCATTCTGATTGGAGAGAAAACGGCTGAGGGAATAAAATGTCAGGTTGGTTCAGCGATGAAGCTTGATGAAGAGCTAACTATTAAAGTTCGCGGGCGTGATATGGTGGCAGGTATTCCCAAAACAACAGAGGTATCCTCAGTGGAGATCAGAGAGGCCCTGAATGAGGCAGTGACTGAAATGGTTGAAGCAGTAAGAAGACTTTTGGAAAGAACTCCACCTGAACTCTCAGCTGATATTCTTGACCGGGGTGTGATGCTGAGTGGCGGTGGTGCCTTACTGAAGGGGCTGGATGAGCGTATCCGGCTGGAAACAAACCTTCCGGTGCATGTGGCGGAGGAGCCATTGACAGCTGTTGTGCGCGGAGCAGGCAGAGTCATTGAAAATCTGAATCATTTCTCTAAAGTACTGATCAGAAACCGGCGCTATTAATGATCCATTTTTTGCGGCTGGCATGGTCGCAGTATAAGAATCTGATTGTCCTTTTCGCCCTCCTGCTTCTGAGTTTCCTCATGATGCGGATCAGTGATCACACAGCCATGAAGAGTCTGAGGACTGTTGTGTTCGGGACGTTTGCATCTGTATCATCGGTGTTTTCCGGAGTATTCAGTATTTCTGATATTCAAAACGAGAATGAACGTCTGCGTGAGCGCGTGGCTGAGCTGATGCTTGATGTATCATTGCTGAAGGAACAGGGCGATCAGGCTGATGAACTGAAGCAGATGCTGAAAGTAAGGGATTCGCTTTCCTATCAGCTGATTACTGCTAAAATTATTTCGAAAGCGGTAAATGCCGGTCAGGCAAATTTCACGCTGAACAGGGGCAAGAATCATGGTATAGAAGAGGGTATGCCGGTTATCAATGGTGATGGATTGGTGGGTATTGTGTTTGAGGTTTCTGGTGAGTACTCGGTAATCCGCACGCTTAAGAATTACAATCTGAAAATAGTTGTAAAGAATATCCGCTCGAATGAGCAGGGAATACTAAAGTGGACCGGCGAGCACCTTACCATGGCCAACCTTCCAAAGACTGCTGATATCAAGATTGGTGATGAAATTCACTCAAGCGAACTCAGTTCACTGCTGACCATACCTATACGGATTGGATTTGTTGATGAGGTACTGAATCCTGATAAAGGGGTTTTTACTGATTTAAAGATTCGTCCTGCAGTTGATTTCGGAAATGCTGAATATGTCTTCGCGGTTTCTGTTGCCGCCGGACAGAAAAAAGAAGATCACCCTATTCCCAATTATTTTGAGCTACGCTGATATGATAGTTCACTATCTCATTCCTGGCGGCATTCTGATTCTTCTCCTTCTGTTTCAGCTTGTGATAGCACCATTGCTGGCGATCAATCAGGTAACACCTGATACACTGGTGATTTTTTCTGTGTATTTTGCGTTACGCTGGGGAGCGATACACGGTATGGTTGCAGGCAGTATCACGGGTTTTTTATTTGATCTGGTGAGCGGTCTTCCTCTCGGGAGCTCAATGTTTGCAAAGACGCTTTCTGCGTATGTTTCGGGTTTGTTCTACAATGAAAATAAGGTAGGACAAAATATCTTTACCTGGAGGTTTGCACTCATTATTTTTGCAGCATCGTTAATCAACTATTTTGCATTATACATTATCACAGGTTTTGATTTTTCAGCCAACATACTTGATGTCATTACCATTGATGCAGTCTATCCTGCTCTTTATACAATGACACTCAGTTTTGTAGTGGTATTCTTCTTTCCTAAAAGAAATTTAGACTAATGGAATCCGATAAGGCAACTTCCCTGCAGAGGCAGATACTTACTGCACTTATTGCAGCAGTTTTTGTGCTGTATGGATTCAGACTGCTCTATCTGCAGGTTATCATCAGCGATGATCTGGATATGCAGTCAGCCCGGAACAGCATTAAGAAAATAGAAAAAACACCCTTACGCGGCGTATTCTATGACAGGAATATGAAGCTGCTTGTGGAAAATATACCCGCCTATACTGTACGCATCTTACCCTCAGAATATGATACAACAATGAATCCGATCTTAGAGCGAGTACTGGGCCTCGACCCGGGTACTATTGCAACGATGCTGCAGAAGAACAGTAAGTACAGTCAGTTTATTCCGCTGAAGATTAAGCGCGGGGCTAGCTTTGAAGGTGTGGGATGGGTAAGTGAGAATATTGAGAAGCTTCCGGGTGTTGACTACATCATAGAATTTCAGCGCGGATATCCTGCCGGGGTGATGGGGTCTCATATTTTCGGATACTCGAAGGAAGTTGGACCAGAAAAGCTGAAAGTGGACAGTTTTTATAATCCTGGTGATCTGATTGGTTTCAGCGGAATAGAACGGAGTTATGAGGAAAAAATCCGGGGACTGAAAGGATACGATTATATTCTGGTGGATTCACGCCGGAGAGAGATGGGGCGCTTCAGGGATGGCGCAATGGACTACGAATCTATTAAAGGCGAAGATTTAGTTTTATCCATCGATCAGACGCTTCAAAAAATTGCCGAAA
>JAEXTR010000157.1 GCA_023406915.1 Bacteroidota bacterium | reverse complement strand
TTGGGTACTCATGATATCTCTGTGAATGCAATCCTCGCAGGTGTCACCGACACACCAGCTCTCCGGAAGATCCCGGGAAGCATTGAGATGATTGAAGTGGCACAACGCAAAAATCCCCATGGCAGGCTTACCACACCGCTGGATGTGGCAAAAGTGGTAAAGCTGCTGATGCAGGAAGGTGGGGAATGGATATCGGGCAGCGTTATTCACGCTGATGGTGGAGAAGATTCCTCACAGTACGTTGGACAGAATTTTTTCAAACAGGTATAAATAATCTCTCTGTTACTTGTTAACATGTATAAAGAATAAGGAACCAGACTATGAAAGCTATTACCGTAACTGATGCTTCATTTGAGCAGGATGTTCTGAAATCACCCATTCCGGTGGTCGTTGATTTCTGGGCAGTATGGTGCGGACCCTGCAAAGTGATAGCCCCAATTATTGATCAGCTTGCCGCAGAGTACGATGGAAAAGTTACGTTTGCAAAACTTGATGTGGATGAAAATCCCGAAACAGCCATCAAATATGGTGTGCGCAGTATTCCAACCGTGATATTTTTTAAGAACGGTGCCGAAGCTGACAAGGTTATCGGTGCTCAGCAAAAGCCAGTTTTTGCTCAAAAAGTGAATGCATTGTTGTAGAATATTACAAGTTTTATTCCATAATCGGTCGATTTCACTGATTTAGGGTAAATTTTCGAGGTTTTACTAACTTTTATCTTGACAATAAGTCGAAAAAAAACTAATATAACCTTACAATTCTTTACAAAATTGGCTTTTTACAAATTAGCTAAGTAAACGAAATTGACTCAACTTTAGCATCATCTGATTGTTTGAGTTCAGTCAATTACTAATCAACCAACATATAATAGGAGTAACAAATGCTCAAAAGATCACTCTTTTTGCTCGCGATGCTCGGTCTCCTCGTTTCTGTGCAGGCACAGAATGCGAAATATGAGATTGCAAAGAAAGCACCGTTGATGGAAGAGATCACAACCACCCAGCCAGTTAATGGTTTTATCGGTGGCATCAATACCCCATCTCTCGCTGGATGGATTGCTATTGATACAATGCAGAATGCTTTTGGTCCTGCTATCTCTGCTCTGAATCCACTTGCTTATGATCCAGGTTCAAATGTACTCGCAATGGTACACAGAGCCCGTACGACATATGGTGCCGGTTCAGGCGAAATGTGGTACAATATCTCAACCGATAAAGGTCAGACCTGGACCCGCGTTCAGGGCGCTATTAACGGTTCAGCCCCAGCAAAAGCTGGTCGCTATCCAGCAATGGCAATCTCCAACCCAACCAATGGACCAATCGCTGGTACTACCGGTCTGTTCACCTGGGCAGAACTGGTTAGCGGTGCATTCGGTGGTGTAGGTTTCGGTGCTGATCAGCCTCTCGGTGCTGGCGGCGGAGCTTCCTTTATTGACGCTGGTCGTCTCTATAGCTCACAGGTTCCTTCCTGGGCAAGTGCAAACAGCCCATGGATGTACTGGGTATCAGACAACCAGACCGATGCTAGCATAAAGTTCTTCAGAACTCAGGATTTCGTCTCTGTTGATACTGTTACCCCTCCCCAGTGGGAATCTGCAGTATTCCAGGATAACGGAAACGTAGCAGGCGGTGGTGCTTCAGCTCTTAATGGTACCATCTATATGGCAGTTATCGGTTCATTCGTTCCCCCGGATACCAACAATCCGATTCTTTCCGGTTGGTTCCCTGGCGTGTCCAAGTCAACTGACAACGGCACAACATGGGGCGATTTTGAAGTTATTGACTTCAGACAGATCCCTGCTCTCGCAAAGTATGATAGACTCTTCGACTATAAGAAGGGCGACACCTTCATTTCTTATCATACAGATGTGAACGTTGACAAATATGGTCTTCCTCACCTGATTATCACTGTTACCGACACTGTTGGTAGTGATAATACCGGTATCAATGCCATTGCTGAAATCTACAAGACTCAGGCTGGTACTTGGAGCGGTAAGGTTATCTGGGAAGGAATTCCTGATAATGCATTCTTCCTTGAAGGACCAGCTCTTGGTCAGATGGGACCTTCCGGTTACCTCGCAATGGATAAGAACCGTGACAAGATGGTTGTTCAGTGGGTTTCCCCAGATCCAGCAGTGAACGATTCAATCTGTGATATTTGGCTGTCATATAAGACCGTTGATGGTGCAGCATGGTCTGCTCCGATGAATATCACCAATACCACTGGCATAAATGAAAATTCAACCCATCTGGCTCCTATGCTTGCAGACGGCGCCAATGCAAATGAATTTATTGCATTCAGCAACTATACTTATGCAGCTGGTTATACCGGTTACTGGCCAAATGATGGTAGCGTACTCGCTGGAACTGCAGCAGTGCTCTATAATAAATCAACTCCGATCTCAATCGTAAGTGTTGAGGATAACGCTGTTCCGGCTAATTTCAGCCTGAATCAGAACTATCCAAATCCGTTCAACCCTGCAACAACTATCAACTTCTCACTTTCCAGCAGATCCAATGTCTCACTGAAAGTGTATGACATTATCGGTCGTGAAGTTGCAACCTTAGTTAACGGCGTAAAAGAAGTCGGTACCCATACCGTAAACTTCGATGGTGCTAACCTCGCATCAGGAATGTACTTCTATACCCTTACCGCTGGTAACTTTACCGCAACCAAGAAGATGATGCTTGTTAAATAGTTCTTTGAACTTAGTTTCATCAAAACGCGGGACTCCCTTTATGGGGGAGTCCCGTTTGTTATCAATACACCATAAAAACCATTTATAGTTAACATCTGTTGTAGAAACCTTAATTCCGAAAAAACATCATTGATAAAATGATGACGAGGAGGAGAAGGGATGAAAGAACGCTATACTAAACTGTTGGGATTCTTGTTGATCCTCTTACTGTCCACAGCTGGTGTCTATGCCCAATCAGGCGTAGGTAAAATCAGCGGAAGGGTGTTAGATGCAACAACACAAGAACCCCTGATCGGTGCCAACATTGTATTGCTTAATACAAATTCCGGTGCCGCAACAGACATTGAAGGTAACTACTTCATACTGAATATCACCCCCGGAACCTATTCCGTTAGATTCAGTTATGTTGGATATGCATCCAAGGTTGTTACTGACGTCCGTGTTGTTGCCGGTATCACCACCGAACTCAATATGGATCTGAGCACGGATCTTCAGCTTGAAGAAATCGTTGTTACAGACAAAAGAAAATTTTATGAAGAAAAATCAACCAATACCGTTCAGGTTTATGATTCGAAACAGATCGAAAAATTGCCTGTTCGCGGTGTTGAAAACCTTGCATCACTGAATGCCGGCGTTGTTGTTTCAGAAGGCAGCGGCGGTTCATCAGGTAATGCCACGTTAAACGTACGTGGTGGTCGTGGCGGCGAAGTGCTTTACATCGTTGATGGCGTGCCTCAGAATGACGTTTATACTGGTGCAAACTATTCTCAGGTTTCGAACGCTGCTATTGAACAGCTCTCATTCCAGATTGGCGGTTACGAAGCAAAATACGGTCAGGCACAGTCTGGTATCGTAAATGTGACCACCAAATCTGGTGACCCGTTCTATTCAATCTATGCAGATGCTCAAACCTCAACATTTACCGATGATTACGGATACAATCTGTATACTGCCAATCTCTCCGGTCCCATCATTCCGGGTAACGGTAACCATACGTTCTTCTTGTCAGGTGAACGCGGCTGGAACCTGGATGATAATCCGAGAGCAATTGGTATAGAATTTAATTCTGATGTGAAATACTCATCACCATACAAGAGAGACGCTAGTGCTGGCGTATGGCGTTATACCGCACGTACCACTCACCGTTTTGGTGATTTCCAGGTACGTTTGGGTGCAAACATCAACACCCGGAACACCCGTGGTTACATCCATAGCTATGCAAAAGTGAACTCGATGCATAATCCTCGCAACGAACGTGAAAACCTCTCCTTCAGCGGAAAGATTTCACAGAACCTCAGCGCAAATGCATTCTGGAATCTGAACCTCGGTTACCGTATCAACAACTTTGAAAGTGGTGACGGTGTATGGTTCGATCAGCTTGAAAAGTATGGTGATTCCCTGGCAAACGCACAGATTGGTGCTTTCATTCCGTCAAACGGCGGTATCGTCAGCTTTGATCAGTATGGTATCTTTGCAAAATATGGCAGAGTAAACAATGCCTATCAGAAGTCAAAGAATATCACCATGACCGGAGATCTGGATTTCACCTATCAGTTGGAAAACCATCTACTTGAAGCTGGTGGTGGTATCAATTACAATACACTCCGTCTCTTCGCAATTGGTCCCCGTGCTCTAGCTTCTGACAATATCAGAAGTATAGCAGACGTTGCTGAACGTTATCGCAGAATGCAGCCAACAGTATTTGGTTATGATATCACTGGTCAGACTGAATCCAGTTCTGGTGATGAGTTTGAACCAAAGAATCCACTGTTAGCGTATGCTTATGTTCAGGATCGTTATGAATTATCAGACATGGTACTTAATGTTGGTCTTCGTTTAGACTACTTTGATACCAAGGCAAGTATCCTGAAGGATCCTCTTCTGCCATTTGGTGGCGGTACTGATCCAAACGGTTATGATGATGGTGACTTCGTGGAGAAAGAAGCCGAAGTGTACTTCTCACCACGTATCGGTCTCGGATTCCCTGTTACGAGTACAACCGTTTTCCATGCTCAGTATGGAAAATTTATCCAGCAGCCTTCACTTGATCAGCTCTATACTACGGTCTTCGATCTGAACTTCCTGATCACTGATAATAACTGGCTGTTGAATACCGGTCACGTAAACAGCGAAATTACTACACAGTACGAAATCGGTTTCCGTCAGACAATTGGAGACTTCGCAGCTCTGAATCTGACCGCATTCTACAAGAATACTGAAGGTCTGGTAAATACAGCTCCAATATTCTTCCAGCGTACACCAGGCGGACAGACACTGACTTATATTACTCCTACCAACACTGACTTTGGTACGGTAAAAGGTCTTGCTCTCGCTCTGGATATCACCAGATTGAGCTATTTCTCTGTCTCTGTTGATTATACATTCTCAATTGCTGAAGGTACTGGATCCTCAACCAATTCATCCTTTACTGCAGCATTCAGAAATACAGGCGGTGAAATTCCAAAAGTTATCGCTCCTCTGAGCTTTGATCAGCGCCACACTGGTGTTGTCAATATTGACTTTATGGTTCCAAAGGGTGATCTCAGATTCCTCGAAATGCTCAGTGCAAACGTACTTCTGCGTTTCAACTCCGGTCGTCCTTATACTCCGCTGAAGATGCAGAACCTTTTAGCTGGAACAACTAACTTTGGCGAAACCAGAGGTTATGTTAACTCTGCTTACGGACCGGGCAATTTCAGAATTGACCTGCGCTTAGAGAAATCTTTCGCAATTGGCAATCTCTTTATCACCCCTTACGTAGTTGTTGAGAACTTGCTTGATGCTGATAATCCGGTTACGGTGTATCAGTCAACCGGCGACGCTTACACTACCGGATGGCTTGAAACAAGAGAAGGTCAGTCGTATGCAAATTCTACAGCTGATGCTGAAGGATTCAAGGCAGACTATCGTTCGCTGGAGTTAAATCCTTTCAACTTCGGTATTCCGAGACAAATAAAACTCGGTCTTAAAGTCAACTTCTCTAAAATTGAGTTTTAAGAAAAGGAGTGAGACTTAATCTTATGAAAGAAATTATGAATATAAAAAGCAAATTGCTCATCCTTTTGATGATCATTGCTGTTATCCCGATGACGGTGTATGGCGGCAATGACAAAGGGAAAGGCAAGGGTAATAGCTCACCGAGCCTGAAGGCTGGGGATGCATACATCATGCAGATCAATAACATCACTATGCCAATGAACCGTACCGGTGTTATGGCTAACGTGCTTGTTAATGGTGTTGAGCTTGGAAGACTCGATGGCGATGCGTTCCTCTTCTCCGGTGGCTTCTTCCTTAGTGGTATCACCAATGGTGGTATGTGGGCAAATGCAGTTGCATCTGCTTCCCGTATTGAAGACTTTGCCCCGGGTACCTATGCAACGGGCAGAAATGATTCTCGTGCACAGTTGTATGTCTTAAAAGCCACCGATGGTGACTTCTCTGACAGCTGGAACGAATGGAAAGATGCAGTTGCACTCGGTGCTTACTTCCATGATGGAGATGGCGACGGCGTGTATAACCCCGTTGACCTGAATGGTAATGGTAAGTGGGACGCAACAGAAGATCGTCCTGACCTTATCGGCGATGAAACTGTATGGTGTGTCTATCACGATGCAATCGATCCAGCACTCCGTCGTTACAACGATGTATCACCTCAGGGTATCGAAATCCGTCAGACAGTTTTTGGGTTTAACTCAAAAGGTGTGGTTGGAAACATGCTCTTCTTACGCTACAGTCTGTTGAACACAGGTTCAGTAGCTGATAAGATTGACTCCGTATATTTCGGTGTATGGGCAGATCCTGATGTTGGTGATGCAAATGATGACCTCGTTGGTTGTGATACCACGCTGAATGCTGGATACGTATACAATGAAGGTGATGATCCGAACTTCCCGGGTAAAGTTCCTCCGGCGTTCCTAATGGACTTCTTCCAGGGACCAGTCTCCTATATTCCTGGAGAGACTTTTACCGACGTAAACGGTAACGGCGTATGGGATGAAGGAGTTGATATCGCTATCGACACTGCACACAACGTTCAGGGTCAGGTACGCGGGATTAAGATGTATCCCGGGGCAAAAAACCTCGGTCTCTCTTCTTTTGTGCATTACATTCAGAGCCATGCAACCCATGGTGACCCAAATACTCGCTTTGAAGCCCGTTCCTATATGCTAGGCTTTAATAAAGAGTTCCAGCCTCTCGATCCTTGCACCTGGGCATTCGGAACAGTGCTTGGTGGCGTAAACTGCGCACAGGTTGATCCACGTTTCTCATATTCCGGTGACCCTGTTACCAGTGTAGGTTGGATTAACAATTCACCAGTGGATCAGCGTCAAATGTCGAATACTGGTCCTTTCACTCTTGAAAAAGGTAAACCAGTAGATGTGGTTATCGCTTACGTAGCTGGTCGTGGTAATTCTCCGCTGAACAGTATCACCGTTGCAAAGCAGTCAGATATTACTGCTCAGGTTATCTTTGATGCAAACTTCCCTTCACCTCCTCCGCCGTCACCTATCGTGCCGACGTTCACTACTGGTGATGGTTTCATCGATATCGATTTTGCTACAACTGACCAGGTTAAATACCGTGCAGTTGATAGTGTACTTGATATCGACAGAAGATTCCAGGGATTCTATGTCACCGCTTTCAGAAGTAATTCCAAAGCAGACGAAATTGTTGGCGTGATCAATTCGAAAGAGGTTACCTCATTTGAAATGGCTGACTCAATCGATGCTATCTGGCAAAAACTCGGAAATGGTGCTATCGTAAAAGTACGTGAATTCAGCGTTCCTGAAAATCAGCTTGACTCAGCAGTGTATGCTGATACCAAAACTGGTAGAATTCGTGTCAGAATCACAAAGGATCCGTTTACCGATGGACCACTGGTAAAAGGCAAGGAATACTACTTCGTTCTTGGTACCTATACCCTGAACCATAATGTAATCGTAAACAAAGCAACCAATACCTATGGACCTAAAGGTGACTACCTTGACATCTCCGGTGGTGGTTACGATGAATACGAAACCAAAGTTTTTCCCGTTGTGTATGGCGAAAACATCTATGCTCCTGCAAATCCTGGTGGAATTGCTGAGCAGAGTGGTCCCGCAAACGGCGGTGTAAAATATGTTGTTGTTGACAATAACAAACTGACTGGTGACCCATATCAGGTAGAATTTAAACTTGACAAGGTAAGCAACACTGCATACCGTCCAATGTGGTCACTGAAGAATCTGAAGACAAACCAGATGCTGGTTACAGATTCTAAAAACTTTAACTATGATACTTCCAATGTTGCTGGCGAAATCACTGAAGGTTTCATTCTGAAAGTTCAGCCGATTGATCCTGCATTTGGAACTGCAACGTATGCTCCGACAGCAAATCGTTTCTATGATAACTTCTCCTCTGTATCAGGTACCGGTGTTTATTATGTCGGTCGTGATATCGCACAGGGATCTGCAATTACGATGCCGAAGAATAGTTCAGCCCGCTCAACGATCATATCAGCTGATCGTTTAAGAAAAGTTGAACTTCGTTTTGGTGCACCGAATGCCGGAAAAGCATACCGCTATCTTAACGGGTTTATCGGCTCTCCGCTGACCCGTCCGAGAAGCTATCGTTACGCTGCAGGCGTTCTTTCTCACAATGTCAGCGCTCAGGCTGGTGATTGGGGAATGAAGGGCCAGGGCTTTGTCGATGTTCCGTTCACTGCATGGGTTGTTGACTCTGCTATGGGCGAACAGTATCAGCTCGCAGTTGGATTCATTGAAATGAGCGCAACAATGCCAGGACAGACTGCCGGATCAGTACTGAAAGGTAATCCTGATGGCATGTGGGATCCAGGTGACTCTCTTGCACTGTCAGGTGAAGTTATCGTGATCTTCGACGCTCCTTATGATGCAAACGGCGCTCAGATTCAATACACCGGTGGTGGATTTGGAACAGACACCGTTTGGGCAGATCCTGTCGCAGGTTGGACTGCACCAGCATCAGCCACCACTATGACTGATACTTTAAAGGCAATTGCAAAATCGCCTTGGTTCAATGCTTTGTATGTTGTTGGCTTACAGAAGGCGACTCCTACATCTACGTGGAATCCGGGAGATGTGATGACTATCCCAGTTGCAACCTATCCTTATACATCTAAGGATAAGTTCACCTTCACAACCCTGAAGGGTGGTCAGCTGTCAACCGATCAGAAGAAAGCATTATTTGAGAAAGTGAATGTATTCCCGAATCCTCTGTTTGCGTATAACCCGCAGACATCCTACAACAACGGGAATGCTGATCAGCCATTCGTAACCTTTACGAATCTTCCAGCTGATGTAACAATTCAGATCTATTCACTGTCCGGTACACTTGTACGCTCTCTTGGCGTGCAGGATAAATCAAGCCCGACTTCTCCTTTCCTCCGTTGGGATCTTGAAAACGAAGAGCAGCTCCGTGTTGCCTCCGGTATGTACATAGCTCTGGTCAAATCACCAGAATATGGTGAGAAGATTCTCAAATTTGCGGTCATTATGCCACAAAAACAGATTCAGATCTATTAATAATTCGCGCGGTGGATACACGTAAGTGTGTCCACCGTAATTAAAGATGTAAATTAGAGGAGTTTATCCAAATGAAAAGAGCCTTGACGATCATATTGCTGATTGCGCTTCTCGTTCCGGCATTTGCGGGTGACCCTGCAAGAAAAGGAACTACAGGTGCTGAACAGCTCTTAATACCCGTCGGCGCTCGCAGCATCGCTACCGGAGGTGCATTCCTGTCCAATGTTACCGGATTGGAATCCATCTATTATAACCCAGCCGGACTCGATGTTCTGAAACGCTCCGAAGGTATGTTCAGCCAGATGTCTTACATAGCTGACATTAATGTGACCTATTTTGCCGGTGGTACTTCCCTCGGTGATTTCGGTTCTCTCGCTCTCAGCTTTAAATCACTGGATTTCGGTGATATCCCGGTTACTACTGTTGATAATCCTGATGGAACAGGTGCAACCTATTCCCCTGGCTTTATCACTGCCGGTCTTACCTATTCCAAAATTATCACTGACCGTGTTTCTATTGGTGCCACTTTTAAAGTTATCAGTGAAACCATTATGAACACGAACGCTACTGGTATGGCAATCGATTTTGGTGTTCAGTACCGCTTTGAGAAATATCTCTCACTCGGTGCTACTGTAAAGAACATCGGAACCAATATGCAGTATACTGGTACTGATCTCGAAGTGAAGACCATTCTGCCAGGCGCACTGCCAGGCACAAAGAACGCTAGTTACACCGCTGTAACTGAACCGTTCCAGATTCCTTCATTCTTTGAAATGAGTCTTGCTTATGATTATCCGTTCAACGAAGACAATCATCTTGCCGTTGCTGCTGCATTCGTAAACAACAACTCATTCGAAGACGAAGTGAAGCTTGGTCTTGAATACGGTTTCATGAATAACTTCTTCATCAGAGGTGGTTATAACCTTCTTGCTGAAAACAATGCTCAGAATAGTTATGGGCTGACAGCAGGTGCTGGTATTGATTACAAGTTTGAAGGTATCGGATTCGTTTTCGATTACGCTTTCAGACAAGTAAAGGATTTCGATCCTAATCATATCTTCACAGTTAAACTGTATTTCGAGTAATTCTGAATAAGCTGTAATAATAAGGCGTTCTTCGCAAGAGGAACGCCTTTTTTTTCGTGACTGCATCCGCTGGTCGTGTGACTCATGCAGTATTTTTATCCGGAGGCTTTGTATGAAACGTTCTATGCTGCTCGTAGCAGCCGTTTTGTTCTTTTTTAATCTGTCGGTTTCTGCTCAGACGCAGAATGATATGTTCGTCTTTGATTACGGCATATTTTCGGTCAATGACTCTGTTTGTTCGATGGAGATTTATTACTCATTCTTTCCTGGAGCTTTTATCAGACTCGATGGGGAAAATGGACCCACGGTGTCTGGTAACTTTATCATTATGGTGAACGATGCCACTGCTGATACACTTGTGGTAAAGAGGGAATACCAGTTTGAATCTCCCTTTTCAGATACTTCTCAATCAACTCTCATCGGTACTGTGAACTTTTTGCTCCCCTTTGGAGACTATAAAGCCTCTATCAAGGCTAAAAACTCATCCGATACTGGGTATGTAAAGGGAGAAGATTTTACGTTCAGTGTAAAACCTTACCCAAAGGAGAGATTCTCTATAAGCTCTCTTCAGATGGCAAGCTCTATCAGGGAAAGTGAAAACACGCAATCACCATATTACAAAAACACCTACGAGGTAATACCGCATCCATCATTAGTTTACGGTGAAAGTATCCCCTTATTTTTCTATGCAGAGATTTATAATGTAAATGACCAGGTGAATGCAGAGTTACTCAAAGTGGAACATTTGTTGGTTGATTCCAGGAACAATGTTGCATACAAGAAGAATAAATTTATTTCCCGGAAAAATCCTGATATTGTTGAAGCCGGTGTCATCAATCTGAAAAAAATTCCTTCGGGAACGTACACATTCATTTTGGCTGTAAGTGACACACTTGATAAATATACTGCTGCTATTTCAAAAAAAGTATATGTGTATAACCCTCATTTAATCGATACCAATGTTACGCAGTTCACCGGAATGGATTATACTTCCTCTGAATTCGCGGCGATGAGTGAAGCCGAGATCGAAGAATCCTTTGAATCTTCAAAGTATATTGCATCAGAGGCTGAGCTTGCCCAATGGAAAAAATTCACAGACCTGAAAGAAAAGCAGTCTTTTCTCTATAATTTCTGGAAAAACCGTGATCCTGATGTCTCCACAGTTGAGAATGAGTTCAAGAAAACGTATTCCAGACGTCTCGAAGACGCGAATAACAAGTTCGGTACATTTCAGAAGAAGGGTTGGAAAACTGACAGAGGCAGAGTCTATTGTCAGTATGGTCAGCCATCTGAAATTGAACGGTATCCTAATCAGGTTGATTCAAAACCATTTGAGATGTGGCGCTATGATGAGATTGAAGGCGGCGTAGTGTTCGTCTTTGCTGATCTAACAGGTTTTGATGATTATTTGCTGATTCATTCCACAATGCGGGGTGAATTACGTGATGATAACTGGACCAGAAGAATTCAGGCTTTCTAAAAATTTCCGGGTTGTCCTCTGAGTTACGGCTAGTGTGATCTCTGATGTGATAGTAATATTACGGAACAGAATTCATAGAGCGGACTTTCAGGACAACCCCTTTCTCAACTTGCGTCTGTAGTAACCGGAGGTTGTTTCGCGATTCCATGAGTGAGCATAATAAAATAGTGCTGTTACAGACGGCATTTCTGGGTGACTGCATTCTCACACTTCCTTTGGTCGAAAAACTCGCCGCCTCAGACTACCGCAATAAAATTGATGTGCTCACATCCAGTCGTGGGTACGAGGTTTTCAATGCTTCTCCCTTT
>JAEXTR010000122.1 GCA_023406915.1 Bacteroidota bacterium | reverse complement strand
GTCTTCTGTGCCTTCATAAAACTCTTCAAAAACCGAATCCGGAGGTGTTTTGATCGGACGCACTACCACACGGCGCTCTGGAATTGATCCGCCAAGCGCGGCACGGCGCTCACGCAGATACTTCATTTCAGGACTGTCATCAGCAGGCTTATAGAATGGTGCCTTTGCAACTTCATCATCGGAAATCGGAATGCCGAACCGTGTTCTGAATTCTCTCAGTTCATCCTCATTCAGCTTCTTCTGCTGGTGGGTGATGTTTCTGCCTTCGCCGGCTTCACCCATACCATAACCCTTTACGGTTTTGGCAATGATTACTGTAGGCTTACCATTCGGCTGCATTGCCTGGTTAAAGGCAGCATATACTTTTTCCGGATCGTGACCACCGCGCTTCATCTTTCTGATCTGTTCGTCTGAAAGGTGGGAAACCAAATCAAGCAGTTTCTGATCAGTACCGAAGAAGTGCTTCCGGATGTAATCACCCGTCTCAACGGAATATTTCTGGTATTCACCATCAACTACTTCACCCATTCTCTTTACCAGCGCACCATCATTATCATTCTCAAGGAGCGCGTCCCACTCACTACCCCAGATTACTTTGATTACATTCCAGCCTGCGCCGCGGAACACCTGTTCAAGTTCCTGAATGATTTTTCCGTTCCCGCGTACTGGTCCGTCAAGCCGTTGAAGGTTTGCGTTGATCACAAAAACCAGGTTATCAAGCTTTTCGCGTGTTGCAAGTGAAATTGCACCCAGTGTTTCGGGTTCATCAGTTTCACCATCACCCAGGAATGCCCAGACTTTCCTGTCACTCTTCTTTTTAAGACCCCTGTCTTCAAGGTAGCGGTTAAACCGTGCGGTATAAATTGCCTGCAACGGACCGAGACCCATGGATACGGTGGGGAATTCCCAGAATTTTGGCATCAGCCATGGATGCGGATAGGATGAAGGTCCGCCTTTTAATTCACGGCGGAAGTTTTCAAGCTGCTCAACGGTGAGTCTTCCCTCAAGAAAAGCGCGGGCATAGATACCCGGCGAGGCATGTCCCTGAAAGAAAATCATATCGCCATCATGGTCTTCCCCTTTTCCGTGGAAAAAGTGGTTGAAACCAATCTCGAGCATCGTGGCAACAGAGGCATAAGTCGAAATATGTCCGCCAATGCCGTTTTCAATTTTATTGGCGCGTACTACCATTGCCATGGCGTTCCAGCGGAGAATACTCTTGATTCTTCTTTCGATTTCGCGGTCGCCCGGGAAGGGTGGTTGTTTTTCACGCGGGATACTGTTGATATAGGGGGTATTTGCTGTAAAGGGGATCTCAACACCGGATTTGTGTGCCCGAATTTGCAGTTGCTGAAGAATTTCGATCACCCTCCGGGGACCGCCATTTTGCATCACATAATCCAGTGAATAAAGCCATTCCTGGTTTTCCAGTTGTTCGGTTTCGTTTAAGTTTTTCTTGGTTTCTTCCATTACGGATTCCTGTTATAAATCATGTAAAAGCGGTAACCTGCATGGCGTGCACGTCACCTGCTAATTAACAACTTTTTTTATCTGAAAGTTTGCCACTCTTAGAAAAGAATTACAAAAATACGGAAAAAAGAGAGGAAAAACTATTAAGACTCAGTCCACGTAATGGGGGGGAGAGAAAAAGGGCAGACCACCATAGCAATCTGCCCGTACTGAAAATTGGCTATTTCGATTTGTTTTTATTGTATGCAATCCTTGCAAGGAATTCAGCCGTTCTGATCTTATCCTTGTAGAAGTTGTGCCGGTTCATCTGCTCAATATTGAGCGCTGCATCGGTGTTCCCTTCCCAGCGGCGGCACATGTAGATTGGCTCGTAGATTCTGCCAATCTGGTATTCGCGCGAAATCGCCAGACCGAGGAAGTAATCTTCACCGTAACTGACATTCGGTACTTTGATCTCCCGAAGCAGCGGAGTAAAGAACGCACGCGGTGCACCTAATCCATTGATACGGATGGCATTGTTTCTGCCGTTATCAGGTGTCCACTCTTTGTGATCGATAATTCCTGGAGGTATCTCTTCAAGCTTGAAGTTGGTCATCTGATAGGAACCGATCACCATACCAACCTTCTCTGCACGGAACACATCAACGATCCGTTGCAAGGTGGTCTCATCCTTGTACATGTCATCACTGTCGAGCTGTACAGCAAATCTGCCGCACTGCTGATGATGCACTGCTTCATTCCAGCAACCGCCGATACCCAGGTCCTTTCTTTGTGGAATCACATGAAGCACCCTCGGGTCTTTACCTGCATAGAAGGAAACTTTTTCCTTTGTGCCATCATCAGAATAATTATCAACGACGATCAGGTTGAATTTAAAATCTGTTTTCTGGGTCAGGACAGATTCAATCGCATCGGCAATGGTTTTTACACGGTTGCGGACGGGAATGATAACCGAGGCCTCGAACTCAAAGTTACCTTCAGTGAGGTCAACCTCTTTGAACTCTGGTTTCAGGTAAGCACCCACCTGTTTCAGATATTCGGTGGCAACCTTTTCCATCTCAATCTGTACACCACGGTTACGGGGATCAACATAATCAAAGATTTTTTCACCTGATTTTCTTACATCCGTTGCAACGGTTGAGTAGAGATACTCCTGAATATGGAAAGGAAGAACGCAGCGGGAAGCATTAAGGCGGAGCTCATACAGTCCGGCATGCTGCAAACCACCCATCGATTCTTTTGCAGTCATCGAAAGGGCGTTTTTATGGAACAGGAGGAGACTTCCGAATGCAAAATCATCACGAAGACTGCCTGCCTGATAGTCGATAACAGGATGAGGAGTACGGACTTCATCCTTCATTTCAAAATAGTCAGAATAGACAAGACCTGCATCAGTATCACGGGCAACAGACAGAAAACGCTCAATACAGAACTGACCAAGATCAAGAAGGGTGTCTTCACGCAGGAAAAAGGCATAATCGGTTGTGGTGAGTTCATTCACTTTCGCAATGGTTTCAGAGGAAAAAAGACCATTAACCTGTATTTGTTCACATCCCCCGAAATCCGGATATCCGGCAGCAGATGAGAGAAGATAGACTTTCTCAACTGTCGGGTGGTTGAGGAATTGTTTCGCAGTTGTTTCAGTATATGAATAGCCGTTATACGGCAGAAATACTGTTATTTTTGACATGGGGTGTTCCTGTATTTTTAAGTTACACAGACCGGGAGTTTTTTTCAGAAAAGAAATATTGTATTTTTAGAATAGTAAGTAAACAAACTCTACGGTAAAAGGCAAAGATTATGATGGAAATTCTTGTGCTGCTGCTCATTGGTCTTGCAGCAGGTACGATCAGTGGTTTTATGGGTATCGGTGGCGGTATCGTTGTTATTCCGGCACTGGTGGCTTTCCTTGGATTCACTCAGAAGTCTGCACACGGCACTTCGCTGGCACTGTTGCTGCCTCCCATCGGAATCCTTGCCGTTCTTAATTATTATAATGCCGGGTATGTGAATATCAAGGCAGCAATTGTCATGTCGGTAGGGTTCATTGCCGCCAGTTACTTTGCTTCGAAATTTGCAGTGAATATGCCGGAAGAAATCTTGAAAAAAGTGTTTGCCGTTTTTCTTCTGCTCTATTCGCTGAAGCTTTTTTTCGGTAAATAAGGGCTAATCGAGCCCCTTATTTTTACCGCCATCTACCACCAGCGTCTTTCCGGTAATGTACCCGGCAGGTTCTGAAGCAAGAAAGGCGATGGTTCCTGAAATCTCCTCAGGTCGTCCAAGGCGCTTCAGCGCTGTATCCACAGCCATGTCATTCAGCACTTCCCCGTAGGTTCGTTTCTCAGTCTCAGCTCTTTTCTGTGCAAGATGAATCAGCCTGTCTGTGAGAATATATCCGGGAGCCACATTATTGCAGGTGATGTTCAAATGCCCATATTGACTGCTGATTGTTTTCATCAAACCATGCAGCCCGGTTCTGAAAGATGTGGAGAGAATCAGATTATCGATAGGTTGTTTTGTTGAAGCAGATGTGATGTTAATGATGCGTCCCCATCGCTGTTCTTTCATCCCCGGCAATACGAATTTTGTACACTGAATAGCGCTGAGCAGTACCTGACGGAAAGCACTCTGCCAGTCTGCTTCAGTGAACTCCTCAAAATATCCTGCCCGTGGACCGCCGCAGTTGTTCACCAGGATGTCGATGCCACCCAAAGACTGTGCCGCAAACCGGAGGAAGCTATCAACCGATGAAGGGTCATCAAGGTCGCATACCTGCCAGTAGATATTGCCTGGAGATACTGCGTTGAGTTCTTCTGCGGTTTCCCTCAGTGATGCTTCCGTTCTTGAGCCGATGCAGACTTTGCACCCTTCTTCAAGAAACCGCAGGGCAGAGGCTTTTCCAAGCCCCTTGCCCGCTGCGGTAATAACAACCCGTTTGTCTTTCAGACCAAGGTTCATGCTGTTGTCTTTGGTGCCAGGAATTTATTGTACAGGAATAATCCGGTCATGGTGAATACACCAATGGAACTGAAGATCAGCCACAGTGTTGACGGATCTTTCAGGTTATCAACAAAGTGAACGTACAGGTTTGCGCCAAGCACGCCGCCAATACCTGAACCAATAACTCCGTACAGGAATGAATAACCAAGGTAGAGCGCTTTTTTATCAGGAGGTGCAATCAGTCCTACATAGCTGATGAACTTCGGATGTGCTGTCATTTCTCCGATCGAGAAAATGATGATGCCGGCCATAAATACCCATGCGTGGGTTGATATTGCCAGGATACCCATACCGATGGTACCTAATGCAATACCGGTAATCATTGTTGGCAGTGCCTTCGTGTTCTTTACAATGCTTGAGATCACGATCTGTAGCAGAATGATGGTGCCGGCGTTAATAACCGTAACATGCTCTTCTGCAAACTTCCAGTTCGGATTCTGAATAAATAACCCCAGGAAGCCATTGATTGCTGCCTCTACGGGTGTTTTGTCAATATAATCCTTGAAGTACCAGAGCACGGTATCGAACATCTGGAAGTAGAGAATCCAGAAGCCGGAGTATATCACGATCATAATGATGAAGCGGAAATCTTTCAGCACCATGACTGCACCGGTCAGCACTTCACCAAGAGATTTTGACGATTTTGGTTTCTCAGGCTCCTTGTACATAAAGATGTTCAGGAAAAGGAGCCAGCCAGTACCAACTGCTGCCATGACAAAAATGTAAGACCATGAGATATCTTTCAGGATTGGTACCAGAATCAACGGAAATATAAATGCGCCCAGGTTGATGGACCAGTAGAAAATACCAAACCCAACAGTTGAGTTTTTCTCGGTGGTTGACCGGGCAATAGTACCGGAAATGATAGGTTTAAATGTGCCCGCGCCAAGTACCATCAGAATCATACTGGCAAATACCAGATAATATGAGGTTGCCATGGAAGTCAGGAAGTAGCCGGCACTCATTACCGTAAATGCAAACATCAGGGTCTTTCGGTACCCGAACCGGTCTGCAATGGCTCCTGATAAAATTGGAAGAATATAAAGAAGGGGCTGAATGACGCTTTTCAGTACGCCAACAGACTCTTTGCTAAATCCAAGTCCCCCTTCAGAAATACTGAGAACTGCATACACAGAGAATATGGACATGACACCATAATAGGAGCCGCGTTCAAAAAACTCCATTACTATTACCGTCCAGAAGTTCTTCGGGAATGAGAAAAAGACATTTTTGGGCTTTTCAGTCATTGCATTGCCTTATGAGAGTGAAACATGTAAAACTGGTAAGGTAATTTAGGGGATAAAGCGGAAATAAAGAAGCAAAACCGTATTTTAAGTATATGAAAATAAAGACGTTCCGGGTATCAATCGCAGATGATGATACCCAGTTCGTTCGTATAGTGATGCAGTAACCGCGCTGCCTGCATGTCCTGTGAAGTCAATCGTTCAAGAAAGAAGCAGCACACCGCTCCTACCTCATTGCGGTATGTTGCCGGTATGCAGATTACCGCCTTCAGCCCGGAAGAAAGTACTATATCTGACCTCAGGAAATCGTGGTTTTTCGATACATCTTCACTCGTGATAATGTCACCCGTAATCCATGCCTGCCCGATGAATCCAACCCCTTTTGCAAATTTGCAGAATGCAGAGAAGCGTGATACATCAGCAAACGCTTTATTGTTTCGGCTGACCGTATACTCACACTTCATAAAGTCTTCAGTCGCATCAGGCAACCAGACTTCCCCTATTGCCCAATTGTTCAGGCCACAGATTTTATGCAACGTCATAATCGTGTTATTGGACTCCAGTCCAAAGGAGATAATCTGCTTTACCTCCTGCTCGAGTTCGAATTCACTTACATTCATATTTCTGCTCAAAATCCTGACACGCGAATGATTAAAAATCCTTACGGACGAATTTACGAAGTCCAATGATAAAAGGAACAATTACCCAGATGACAATGATCAGTGCTGATACGGCTATTCCCGGAAGACTGCCAAACCAGATTTGAAACAACCTGCCCGTGTACCCCATCAGTGCTGACATATCAAGATTGAGCAGGATAATGATCCTGCTCAGGTCAACCGGATTGAAGGATGCCAGAATCATCATCGGCATTTCCAGAGGATAATCTGAAAATGAGAGCGCAATCAGCAGTACAAACCCATCGTATAACACAGTCAGTAGCAGCCACATAAAGAGTGCTGCACCAAGCGCCCGTGCCTTATCCTGAGTAAAAACTGATAATAGTAATGAGAATGCAATAAACACGGCACACAGCGCTGCCGCAACCACCAGCATCACGGCTGAGGTGGTGAAAAACTGGACTGTTGGCTCACCAAACAGAATCATGGGGATTCCCATCCCCGCGATCACGGAAAGTATCAGCGGGGCAGTCATTCCGGTAATCATTCCGGTATAAATCGTGCGCCTGTGTACTGGCTGGGTGAGGAGAAAAAGGAGATAATCCCTTGAGTTGTAAAATACAATGGTGCCCATCAAAAGTGCCAGCAGGGGGAGCAGGATCACAATGATATTGGTAAGGCTGCTGAATACTTTTTCATAGTTTTCTGAAAGGCGGAAGAGCCCTGAGGTAATAATCAGCAAGGCCAGAAACACCAGCGATATCCAGCGCGTCTTCATCATATCGGCTGCCTGATACCGGATGATCTTAGTGAGCATGAGTCCCTCCGTTCTGTTGAATCAGGGACGCTATCGCCTGTTCAAGACTTTCTTCCCCTGTAACTTCCTTTAATCCGGCAACTGTACCGGTGTATTTCAGTTTTCCATCCAGCAGGAAAATCAGGTTGGATGCAATCAGCTCAAGCTCATGTATGTTGTGGGAGGTCATCACCATCGTTGTACCGGCTGCTTTTTGTTTCAGGATCACTTCTTTCAGGATAGTGCTCGCAACCGGATCAAGGGATGCTGTTGGCTCATCCAGGATTACCAGTGCGGGGTGAAAGAGAAATGTTATGTACGCGCTCAGCTTTTGCCGGGTACCTCCTGAGAGTGTCTTGATCTTTTTGCCGGTTTCTTTACTCAATTGAAACCGTTCGAATAATTCCTCGTTGTATTCTCTGGTATCCGACCGTAAATCTTTCACCATTTGAATAACTGCACCAACGGTGAGGTTCTCAGGGAACCCGGGGAATTGCGGCATATACCCGATACGCGCACGGTAATCAGATTTACCTCTGATATCATTATCTGAAACGAGGATGGTGCCAGAAAATGAAGGGATTAACCCCACCACTGATTTTAATAGAGTTGTTTTTCCGGAAGCATTTGGACCAATAATGGCAGTGATTTCTCCTGTCGGTATTGAAGTAGTGATTGTGTCGAGTGCTGTAAAGCACCCGAATTTCTTTGTCAGTTGTTGTATCTGAATCATCTGATCATTCTCATACGGGGTTGCGGATCAAACAGTGTTGCCGGGGTAAGCGCCGGGGCTATACGTTCTGCTGTATCCAGCAGGGTTACAATAAAGCTTTTTAATAGTACCAGTAATGCAGGGTTCTCCACTACAATCTGCGAATAGAGACTGACCGGGTGATGAGGTACATCACCAAAGCCATCATGGTTCAGATCATAACCGGAATAATTGTCCCAATAGTTCTTGCTGAAGAAGTTACTGTTCTGGCGTGAGTTGGTGCTGATGTCAAACGTATTACCAAGGAAATTATTAGTTCTAAAATGATTCTCGTCAGAGTTTGCCATCAGCTTTACTGCCCATCCATTGTTTCTGATGGTGTTTTTTTCAAGATTTACTCTGGTAACACCTTCCATGAAGATACCAACAGAGTTTTCAAGGAATGTGTTGTGTATAACCTTGCTATCCTTAATATCCTTCAGCAGTAATCCATAGGAGGCACTCCCCCTGTTATACGAGAAAGTGTTCTGACTCATATCGATGTTGCGGGAGTACATCACCGCCACACCTGCACCATTATTGGAAAAGGTATTGCGCTGATATACACAGTTATCTGAAAACATAAAATGAAGTCCGTACCTGAGATGATGGCTGCTGTTGTTTCCGGTGATAGAAGAATTTTTTGTGAATTCAAGATAGATACCGTCCCGGTGACCATAGACTGTGTTGTTCTTAACCGTGATGTCACGGCAGTTCCACAAATGAATACCGTTCCCGGAGTTTGCCTCCTTTTTGCTTTCGCCATTCATCAGGTTGCCTTCGACGGTGCAGTCAAACGACTTCGAAAGATAGACACCAAAGAATGTATTGATAAACGTATTGCCGGTAATGGTTACTTTGGATGTTGAATCCACTTTAACTGCTGCATTGTCAGTCACAAAGCTCCGCTGCACATTCCTGAATGTGATCCCCCTGATCTCAACGCCGGAAGCCTTCACCAGCAGGATGTCTCCATTACCGGTTGGTGCTACAATCACTTTTCCCTTCGCAATCAGTGAAAGTGGTTTGGTTACTATGATGGTGTTTTCCGTATAACCGCCAGCTTCAATATAAATAACAGTTCCCGGTGGAGCTATACGAACAGCCTTTTCAATACTGTTCAGGGTGCCCTTCCGGGATACTGTTATCGTTTGCGAATGCAACACCTGGGTAAGAAATAGTATAATAAGGAAGAGGCGCATTTACATATTCAGCTTCATAAGTACCTGATCCCAGGAGATGACACCCGGGTTCCCGGGTGCAAGCTCACTTGCCCGTGAAGCATCCTTCACCGCGGCAACATTCCCTCCCATCGGGCTTTGTATCTGTTCATCGATAATATATTTTACTGATGATGCAGGTACGAGTGTTGAAGGCGTGAAGTACTCAGTTACAAAAATCTCTGCCTGTATCCCTTTTTGTTTCATATCACCATTCACGAACTCAACAAGGCATTCGATAGAATCAAACTTGTAGATTTTTCCTTTATCTGATACTGCTTCGGTTCCGAACCTGCTGTCACTGATCTGCATCTCGCAGTGTGCGCATACATCAACACCGTACTCGATTGGCTGCGGACCCGTATTACATCCGAAGAAAAGCAAGGGAAGCAGTAATGCGATCGCCTTTACAGAATTCTGCTTTGTAGCCTTTCGGGCTCTTTCTGAAAACCATACCCATGATGCAATCAGTATCGAAACGAGGATACCGTATGAACCAATTCCGGGAAGGGAGGTGGTTTCCATATTTAAAAGTTGTTTCGTTCCGAGAAGCGGGGGCTGATATGACATGCCAGGAACCTTGATCGGTGCATCAGGACTCAGGTTATGACCATAGTCATACTCCCACAGATAAAAATCAACCATACCAATAACGCCTGTTATAATGAAAAGCAGTACCCACACGGCAACCAGTTTTCTTGTGCCTTTCCATGCAAGGAGGAGGGCAAGAAGTGAAAATCCTATGATAATGTATGGCATATATTGTAATTCAGGGATTTCATCCTGCTCAATTGTTTTCATGCCGATATAATGGTTCAAACCGTTCAGCGTGTTCAGGTCGTTTGCGTTTTTCCCTGCGACCTTATCCACCCAGATTTCCAGTCCAAGACCTTCTGGATACTGGGGGGCGGAGATATCAATCAGCCAGATGGGTGCAACAAAAACAGTGAGGAGTAAGAAGGCTGATACGATGAGCAGTATCCTTGAGAGGGGTTTCATTGTAGTTTTCCTGTTCTCTTAATAGAGGGAAAAGGCTGTCCTGATTGCTGATATATACCGTGTATCTCAGTTGCAGAACAGCCTCTCCGGCATAAGTTTTATTTTCCTGTGCTGTAACTCAAAGGTGTTGCAGCTCCTGCCTCAGATACCCTTACGTATCCAGACATTTCCTGGTGCAGTGCCGAGCAGAAATCTGTGCAATAGAATGGGTAAATACCAGCTTTCTTTGGTTCCCATGCTATTGATCTGGTTTCACCGGGCATGATCAGGATTTCAGAGTTGTTCATTCCTTTGATTGAGAATCCGTGCGGTGTATCCCAATCCTGCTCAACATTGGTGACATGGAAGATGACTTTATCACCAACTTTTACACCCTCTACATTATCGGGGGTAAAGTGACTTCGGCTTGCAGTCATATAGACTCTCACCGTGTTGCCTTCCCTCACTACCTTCGCTTCCTTTTCTGATCTGATTGCGTAAGGATTTTTGTTGTCATCCATCTTATAGATCTTCATAAAGTCCTTGAGCAGGATATCAGCCTTGATACCCTGAGCGTAATGCGGTTCGCCAATAGTGGGGAAGTCTAGCAGCAGTTTCATCTTCTCACCGGTGATATCAATCAACTGTGCTGATTGCGTTAGGGATGGACCTGTTGGCAAATAGCGGTCTTTAGTGATTTTATTCAGCGCAACCAGATACTTTCCAAACGGCTTACGGGTATCGCCACCCATCACCATCAGGTGTCCAATGGAATAATAGACCGGAATTCTGTCCACAACTTCCCAGGTGCCGATTTTCCATTTCACAACTTCTGAGGAAATAAAAGCTGAGGTATAGGCATAACCTTCATTGTCGAATTCGGTGTGCAATGGTCCAAGACCGCAGTCTTTTACTTCACCAGCAATTATCGAAGCGTATTTCAATACGGGGATACCTTCAACGCTGCTCTCGAATTCCTTTTTCTCAATTGCCTGCAACATTTTTGAGAATGAGTGTACCGGGATTATGGTTGCAAGTTTTCCACCAGCTGCGATGTATTCACCAGATGGGTCAACATCAACACCATGGGGTGATTTTGGGGTTGGCAGGTAGTAGATCAGCCCAGGGCACTCACGCGGGTCAAGCACTTTCACCGTGCTGTGCTTCTTCGTTTCTGCGATTCTGGTTTTCTCATTCACATGATTATGCACATATTCAGCCGGCATTTCTTTTGCTTTACCCTGAGCAATAAACTCTTCGGCTTTCTTCCAGTTTACTGCTGCAATAAAGTCCTTGTCGTTTTTGCTGGCATTGATTTCCTGCAAAGTATGCGCCTGCTCAGAGTTATAGGATGTGAAGAATGCCCATCCGTGTGATGCACCCTTTCCGGCACGGGCAAGATCGTAGTTAAAGCCCGGCACAAGAATCTGGAAGGCGATATCCATTTCACCCGACTCCGGGTCAACTTTCACAAATGATATAGTACCCTTAAAGGTCTCTGCGAATGAATTGATCGCTACATCCTTATTTGGTATCGGTACACTGAATCTGGTGGATGCAACAACATATTCGGTGTTTTCTGTGACAAACGGTGAACCATGGTTTCCGCCTGAGTTGGGAATTTCGATAATCTCTGCGGTTTCAAAATCCTTCAAATCAATACGTGCTATTCTGGGGGTGTTGTTACCGTTTATGAACAACCATCTGCCATCTGCCATACCTTCTTTCTGGGAAAGTGAAGGATGGTGAGCATCATCCCACGGTACAAAGCCGTATGAAGTGTTCAGCATGTTCTTTGTCTCTTCTGAGTAGCCGTATCCGGTTTCAGGATTTTGTGAGAATACCGGGATAACTTTCAGCAAACGTCCTGATGGTACTCCATAAACTGAGACCTGACCGCTGAAGCCACCGGACATAAAGGTGTAGAATTCGTCCAGTGTGCCTGGGGCGACATAAACTTTCTGAGCCGCATCGCCCGAGTCAACGCCTTTCTTGCCTGAACATCCTGCCAGCAGGAGTGCACCCGTCAGTGCTAATAAAAAGGGATACAATTTTTTCATTCTTGACTCCTATGTTATTGTTTTTTTGCCGGAGCTTCATCGGCTGCGTGCCTGAAGTACTCCAATATGCTCATTGCCTGCTCTAGGGATACATTCTGATACGCCATTGGCGTCATATATTCTGCAAGCATTTTCTTTCCCTCGGGGTGCTTTTCTGTCATGCCCTGGGGATTCATTATCATATTAATGATAAACTCAGGTGAACGCCTTTTGGTAACATCACGCTGTGCAGGACCCACATAGCGCTCATCCAGTTTATGGCAGGCAGAACATTTTTCAACAAACAGTTTTTCGCCCGCCTTTACCTTTTGCATATCAATTGCTCCAAGGCTCAGTTTCTCCTTAACGGGTCCGATACCATTCGTCAGTTCAAAATCGGTGAGACCAGATGAATTGCTTGCAGAAGGCTGTGGTTTTTCTGGTTCTGTTTTCTCGCCGCAACCAGAGAGCAGTAGGAGCGAAAAAGCAGCAGCCAGGAGAATTACTTGTTTCATAGAAGACCTTTTATATTAATTATGAATGATTGAATATTTGTTGATGCCACCAGATTTCTGGGGGCTGTTTTATCAGAAATTAATAGAAAATTAAATCGGATAAAAAAGTCTGATATAAACTACTGAGTTTTCATTTCAGAGTCAAGTGTAATTCTCGGGATTTTTTGTGGTGTTGAATTTTTATACTAAGAAAGGAAAGGGTGTTCGGGCAAGTCTGGCTCAGGGACTCACCCGAACGGGGGGTTTTGTAGGAAGTTTGGTTTTGGTGATGATAAGTCCCTTCGGGGGGAAAAGGGGAGGGTCTGGCTCAAGGACCCACCCCTTTGAAGGTTCTTATTGAAGCATCTTAGTTCTGCCGCTTCCGCGTAATTGTTGCCTTCCGGTACCGGTGTTGCGGTCATCAATTTTGAATTGTGCAATCAGTCGCTGCAGGTTTTCCGTCAGTCTGTTCAGATCTTCGGCAGCCCTTGCAATCTGTTGGGTGCCCGCTGCTGATTCATGCGTTACGGTGCTGATTGATTCAATATTCTTGGTAATCTGCTCTGCGGCGCTTGATTGCTCCTCAGATGCAGCAGCTACCTGAGTCACTACATCAACCACACTGTTTGCAGCTTTCACTATATCACCGAGTGACTTGCCAGACTGTTCAGCCAGATTTTTGCCAATTTCCACTTCTTTGGTGCCTTCATTCATAGAAACCACAGCCTCTTCAGTATCAAGCTGAATAGTGCGGATCATGGTCGCAATCTCTTTTGTCGCCTTAGTGGTTCTCTCAGCCAGTTTTCTTACCTCATCTGCAACCACCGCAAATCCACGTCCCTGTTCACCGGCACGTGCAGCTTCAATCGCTGCATTCAATGCAAGCAGGTTGGTCTGGTCGGCGATGTCATCAATTACCTGAATGATCTCACCAATCTGTTCACTTCCTTTACCAAGTTTCTGAACAGTCTCAGCAGCACGAAGCACAACATCTGATATCCTGCCCATTCCCTGAATTGATGCCTGAACCGAGGAGCCCCCCTCATTTGCAATTGTACCGGCATGCTTTGCACTTTCAGCAGCGGTGCTTGCATAGTTTGCAGTTTGTAGTATTGTTGAGGTCATTTCATTGATAGCACTGGCAACTTCAGATGCCTGTGCAGATTGTTCCTGTGCACCGGCAGCAAGTTCCTCTGTACTGGAAGAAATCTGACTGCTGGCGGATGCCGTTGCAGCAACTGCATCAGAAACATCACGCAGAATCTGACCCATGGAATCACCCAGAGCGTTGATCGCATTTTTGAGTCCCTGCAGTTGGTTTTTATAGTCAGCCGTGATTCTCACTGTCAGGTCACCGGTTGCCATCTTTTCAAGTACAGCCAATCCATCAAGAATTGGTTTTGTGATAGATTCTAAAATCTCATTTACTCCGGAAATTAATTCACGGTAAACGCCTTCATGTTTATCCGTTTTGCTACGGTAATCCAGTTTACCATCATTCGCATTAGTAATGATTTCCTTTAATTCTCCAGCCAGCAGGGTTAGTCTCTCCCTCATGATTTCATATGAATCCATACCACCCTGAGTCTTCACAATCATTTTATCCACTACCCGGCTAAGGTCACCAATTTCATCCTTCAGATCAAGATTCATGGGTTGAGTGGTTTTAGAAACGCTCATACTCAAGTCGCCTCGGGAAATCCGGGTGAGTCCATCGCCCAGACCAGCAAGATCGGCGTTTTCCAGCTGAGTTATTCTCTGAGTAAGAGTTCCAAGCGGAGTCACAATGCCTTTTCGTATCGTGTAGGCAAAGTATGCTGTTATAAGTATGATAAGAAGTGCGACCAGAATAATGAGTGTCAATGCCTGGGAGTATGTATCCTCAGCAGCGGCTACTTCATCATTAACAAGCTTGGTTTGGTAATCAATCATTTCCTTGATTGTGTTCATATATGCTGTCTGAGCTGTACGTAGTTCTCCGAAGAGTAGAGCAACGGCTCCTGCCTGATCACCGGAGTCCACCATTGCAAAGAACTTTGTTCGTGCTGGTGCGTACTGGTTTGACCGGATATCTATAAACTTCTCCAGTATAGCACTTCCTTCTGGTGTTGTAACGGTTCTCTTGAGGGAATCATAATACTGAAGTGCCTTCTTAGATGCGCGGGCAAGCCGGTCCATTTCAAACTGACGTATTGACGGGTCATCAGTAAGCGCATAATTTCGGTAAATTCTGGCTCCTTCATTCGCAGCATCAATAATGTTTTGTGCCCAGGTAACCTTTGGGAAGCGGTCATATCCTAGCAGTACAATATTCTCATGAATAGCGAGCATATTCGCGATGCCTACAAAACCAACGATGACCAACCCTAACAGGGCAATTGAGAAAGCAAGGGTTAAGCGCTGACCGATTTTCATATTACCGAACATAATTACTCCGGATCGCTATCAAGATTTAATGGGAAAAAGTGCAAAAATTTATCGTTTTCAGCTTTTTTAAAAGCTACTCCAGATATTCGTGAAAGGATAAGAAAAGTTAATACAGTATGTTGTAAACGGTGGGGAAAGTGTTGTGAATGGAGGTTGAATACCGGCAGAAGACACTTTATGGGTTTTCTCCTGCCGGATTACAATAAAATGGCTATTCTATAAACTGATACTCTTTCAGAAGATCGATAAGCTTGTTTCGCCTGATTGGTTTTACCAGATAGGCGGTACAACCTCCATCATAATATGATTCAATCACATCGCCGGGTGAATCGAGTGCAGTCAGCATAATAATTTTCACCTCTTGCCGAAAATTCAGGTTCAGTTCCCTTTCATACTCGCGTATCTTCTTCAGTGCATCCTTCCCATTCATCTCAGGCATCATGATATCAAGCAGGATGAGATCATACGGGGCACCCTCATCATGGGCATACCTGAATGCCTTTACAGCTTCATTTCCGTTGACGACTTCATCACAGTAGCCATACTTAGACATCAGTTTCTTAATTACAAGTCTGCTGGCAAAATCGTCTTCAACTATTAGGATTTTCATAATATACCTTTCCTGCTTCGCTTAAATAGTGAGGTGGTGTTTACTGATATGGTTCGCATCCTTCATGGTTATCAGGCAATGAAAGACGCTGCCCTTCCCGGGTTCACTCTCTACCCAGATTGATCCGTGCATAAGATCAATCAGGTGCTTCACGATGGATAGTCCAAGTCCGGACCCGCCATATTTTCGGGTGAGTGACCCATCACCTTGTGTGAATTCATCAAATATAAGTTTGCTTTGCTCTTTGGATATACCAATACCGGTATCAGAAACGGTACAGTGTATTTGCACATTACCGTTTTGGGGGTCGATTCCGTCGGAAACGATTTTCAACTGAATGAAGCCCTTTTCTGTGAATTTCTTCGCATTGTTCAGAAGATTAATGATGATCTGCTTTACGTGCAGAGGTGATCCGATCAATGTTTCGGGTATATTTGAATCAATACTGGAAGTAAAACGGAGTCCCTTCAGTTTTGCTTCAACAGTAAAGGTCTTCAGGTAATCTGCAATCAGGGAATACAGGTTAAACTGCTGATCACCTACCTCCACCCGGAACGCCTCGAGTTTTGAATAGTACAGGATATTATTTAAAAGCTCCAGCAAATTATTCGCTGACTCATTGAGTAGGGCAGTCAGTTCTTTTTGATCAGAACTAAGTTTTGTTTCCCGCAGTAAATCCAGCAAACCGATAATCCCGTTCATCGGTGTTCGAATCTCGTGACTCATATTCGATATGAACTCACTCTTCATCCTGGTAGCCGATTCAGCCGCAGTTTTGGCTCTTCTTAGGTCCTCCTCCATTGCCTTGCGTGCTGAAATGTCAAAACATCCACCTACAAATCCCGAAAACTTATTATCATAGTCTGAAAATGGTGCTGCAAAACAAAGCATACTGCGGAAATATCCGTCATGATGACGTAACCGAAACTCTGTATTGAATGGAGTCCGGTTTGCTACAGTCTCATGCAGGAGTGTTGTCAGAGCCTCCTTATCGTCGGGGTGAACTCCCTCTATCCAGCGGGCACCGATCTCAAAATCAATTTTTTTACCCGTGAAGTCCAGCCAGCTCTGATTGAAATAGTTGAACTCACCCCGGGCGTTCGTCCGCCAAATCGGGATAGGAAATTCCTCGAACAGCCTGAGATACAAATTCCGTGATGCCAGTATCTGAGACTCCATTTTAATCCGGTCAGAAATATCAGAAAAGAAATATGCAGTGCCGGTTATGTTGCCATTCTGATCGGTAAGCGAGGAAAGCTTCTCTTCTATAGTGATTGGGGTACCGTCGGTTTGTACAAGTGTCTTGTATCGGAGTGATGGAGTGCTCTTTGCTGATTTGTTAAACATCATCCAGCATATGTAGGTCTCATCACTGACGTCATCCAGTACGGTATATATCTCTTCGATGGGTTTATTAATACAGGCTTTCCCTTCTGCCTTTAGCAGATCAGCTGCTGCCTGATTCAGATAAAGTATTTTTCCTGATTGATCGGTCACCAGCACACACTCACTGGTATTATCAAGCACAGAAATAAACCAGTCAGGGAAGTTGCCCTGGTGCTGTCTGTCTGTGGTATGGGTTATGGTTCCATTATCGCTCATACAGTGTTCATCCGTATTTCAGGATTAATCCTGCCACTTGCTGCAATGGGATAATCTTATCTACCCCCCCCAGTTTTATTGCTTCTTTGGGCATTCCAAACACGATGCAGCTTTTTTCGTCCTGCGCAAAAGTAACCGACCCCGATTCTTTCATCTCGAGCATGCCTTTTGCTCCGTCATCACCCATACCGGTCAGGATAAATCCCAGTGCATTCCTGCCAGCATACCTTGCAGCTGATCTGAATAGTACGTCAACTGAAGGACGATGACGGCTGACGAGCGGACCATCTTTTACTTCTACAAAATATCGTGCACCGCTCCGCTTTAAAAGAAGATGACGGTTACCTGGTGCAATCAGCGCTCTGCCACGGATAACGGAGTCTCCGTCAGCAGCTTCCTTCACAGAGATATTGCATATCCCATCCAACCGCTTGGCAAATGCTTTAGTAAAGTTCTCGGGCATATGCTGCACTATTACAATGCCGGGGGAATCAAGGGGAAGTGATTCAAGTATCGTTTTAATAGCTTCAGTGCCGCCGGTGGAGGAACCAATAACCACTACTTTTTCAGTGGTTTCGATCATGGCTGATGATTCACTCTTCGCCAGAATAACATCAGCACTCAGTTTTGGTTCCACTTCACGGATAATCTTATGATAACGGGCAACATTAACCTGAGCGGCTGCTTTTACAGCGTCACAGATTCTGATTTTTGATTCTTCAAGAAACTGCTTCGTGCCAAGTTTTGGCTTAGTGATCAGCTCTACAGCACCATACTCAAGTGCTTTGAGGGCTGTTTCAGACCCCTTCTCGGTCAGTGTGGAACAAACAACCACAGGGATGGGATGCTGATGCATCAGCTTTTTCAGGAAGGTAAGCCCATCCATCCTGGGCATTTCAATATCAAGGGTTATAACATCCGGAATCTGTTCATTGATTCTGCTGGCAGCAATGTAGGGATCAGAGGCAGTGGCAATGACTTCAATGCCGGGATCGGAATCGAGAATATCATGCAGCGTCTGCCTTACTATGGCAGAATCATCAACGATAAGAGCTTTGATTTTTCCGGTACTCATATCAGTATTAATCAATTTTTTTGTAGACGGTTGATGTGGCGCGTATCAGCGGCAGATCAAGCCCGGACAAAGTTTCAGAATGACCAATAAAAAGGTAACCACCCGGACGCAAATATTCCAGCATATTTTGCACGACTCTGCGTTGCGTCTGACGATCAAAATAAATGAGGACGTTCCGGCAGAAAATGACATCAAACGGAGCATGAAAGTCCTTCGGGATAGACAGCAAATTTACGCGGTAAAACTTTATCAGTTCTCTCAGGCGGGCATCTATACGTACATACCCCTCATGAGACCCTTTCCCTCTTAAGAAATACTTCTTCAGCAAGGGGAGTGGGATGTCCTGAACCCGCTCAAAATCATACACACCCTTTGAGGCAACCTGAAGCATCTCAGTTGAGATGTCAGTCGCACAGAGTGAGTAAGTTACCGCCTGGTCTCTTTCTGCAAGTTCACTGAGCACAATACCGAGTGTGTAGGGTTCTTCGCCCGAAGAACACCCCGCGCTCCAAAGAGAGTACTGCTTCTGTTGATACCCCCTCGGTCTGCTGGCAGAAATTTCAGGGAGGGCACAATTGATCAGATAATCAAAATGCTTCTCCTCCCTGAAAAAATCTGTCTTGTTCGTGGTAATAGCATTGATAAACGGATCTAATTCGCTCTTGATGCCATGTGCACTGAAAAGAAACTGAAGATAATCATGGTACGTCGGAAGGTTCAGCAGCCTCATTCGTTTTCTGAGTCGCCCCTCCACCATAACCTTTTTTTCTGGTCCCAGGTTGATGCCAGTTTGCTGATACACAAATTCTCTGAGTTCCTCAAAGTCAGCCTGATGGAGCGAGTTATCCGAAAGCGAATGCATAATGGTACTACCGATACTATTCATCTATGAACTGCTGTCTATTCTGAGACCAATTTATTAGCTTCCTGCATTTCGGATAATTCCTCAAAGGTGAATATCTTATCGATATCAAGAATCATCAGAAACTTGTCGTCCCGCTTTCCCATTCCTTTCAGGAATTCAGCATTAAAGCGGGTTCCGATTCTCGGTGTGGGCTCAATTTGATCGGGCTCCAGTTCGAAAACCTCCTGCACTGAATCTGCCAGTGCTCCCAGGATGATGGTCTCGGTGTCTGTCACTACTTCCATTACAATGATACAGGTGTTTATGGTGTTTTCCGTTTTTGACATACCAAACTTCAGGCGAAGGTCAAGCACCGGCACAACGCTGCCGCGCAGATTGATAACCCCGCGCATATAGTCAGGAGTCCGGGGAATCTTAGTGATATTGGTAAAATCAAGCACTTCCCGTACTTTAATGACGTCCACCGCAAACAACTCATCCTCCAGGATGAAGGTCAGATATTGTCTGACTTCGGTGATATTTGGGTTCATAATGTAATCTCCTTCAAAAAATCATGAAACAGAAGGCTGTCCCACCTGTTCGGTTCTATCGGACTTCATGAGACAGCCATACTCAATGATCAGTACACTACAGTTCAGAACTTATCAAAGTCAGCATCAAGACGATCATTATCGTCATCGAGCTTTACAATATAAGACTGATCCTTCATTCCGGCTTCTTTTCCGGCACGTAGTGCGGCTTTTGGATTCAATGCTCTTACCCGGCTTTGCTTCCGGAGTCTTTGGCTTTCGTCCATTTTGAAGAAGGAGATAGTATTAATCAGTTGATCTGCAAGACCTGTCAATCCATTCGCTGTGGAAGTCAGTTCTTCAGATGCTGTGGCATTCTGCTGAATGACCTGATCAAGCTGCTGAATTGCACGGTTGATCTGATCGGCACCCGAACTCTGTTCGTTACTGGAAGCAGTGATTTCCTGTACCAGTTCAGCAGTTTTTGAGATATCAGGAACAAGGGTATCAAGCATTTCACCGGCATTTTCAGCTATCTCAACGCTGGAAGCAGAGAGCTTATTGATCTCTGCAGCCGCAGTCTGACTTCTCTCAGCCAGTTTGCGTACTTCCGAGGCAACAACAGCGAATCCCTTACCATGTTCACCTGCACGGGCTGCTTCAATGGCGGCGTTCAGTGCTAACAGGTTGGTCTGACGTGCAATTTCCTCAATGATGGAAATCTTTCCTGCAATGTCTTTCATTGCAATTACAGTTTCCTTCACGGCTTTACCTGCAGTGGTTGCATTGCTGGCAGACTGTATGGCGATCTTCTCGGTTTGCATCGCATTGTCTGCATTCTGCTTGATGTTTGAAGACATCTGTTCCATGGAAGAGGACGCTTCCTGAGCGGCAGATGCCTGCTTGCTTGCACCCTGGGCGATCTGTTCTGAGTTGGTGCTCAGTTCCTGACTGCCACCTGCAACTTCATCAGCAGCTGCTTTTACACTGATTACCACATCAGTCAGACCCTTGATCATGGAGTCCAATGCCTTCATCAGCGTATCATTTGCAGAACGGGCATTGACGTTCACCATCAGGTTACCGGCTGCGATTTGCTCTGCTACCTCTGTGATTTCATTCATTGATTCGATGAGCTGGTTGATGTTGTTCTTTATTTCGTTGAAGTCACCGTTATAGCTGTCGCTGATCTTGTTGGGTATGTCACCCTTTGCGATTCTGTCGACATATTCGGCAGCAACATTAAGCGGTCCGATTACAGCGTCAAGTGTGTCATTGACACCCTGAACGATCTTACGGAAGTCGCCCTGATGCTTCGATGCATCAGCACGCGTGGCAAGTTTACCCTGCACGGCAGCATCAACCAGCATATTGGCATCCGCAATCAATGCCTTCAGGTTGGCTCTGACCTGCTCTACAGTTTCATTGATGAACACCTTTTTGCCGGGGAATTTTTCGAGGACTGCCTCGAAGTTTCCTCTGCCGAAATCAGCAACACATGCCATCGCCTTCTTTTTCACGGTGATGTGACCATTGACCATGTCATTTACACCCTGAGCCATCATGCGGTATGCACCTTCGAACTTATTGACGTTAATAACTACATCAATGTCGCCAAGGTCGTGCTGGTTGGACATATAGTTCATCTCTTTGATGAGTCCGTCCAGTGCATCAATACAGGTGTTCAGATTATTCTTGATCTCATTGAAGTCGCCATTGTAGTTATCAGTGATCTTGTTCGGGATGTCACCTTTCGCAATACGATCAACATATTCTGCGGCAACATTCAATGGACCGATCACTGCATCCAAGGTATCGTTTACACCCTGCACAATCTTGCGGAAGTCACCCTGATGTTTCATAGCATCAGCGCGGGTGGCAAGCTTACCCTGCACTGCTGCATCGGCAAGCATGTCTGCATCCTTCACAAGCAGTGTTACAGCATCAATGGCGGTGTTCAGGTTGTTCTTGATTTCGTTGAAATCACCATTGTAGTTATCAGTGATCTTGTTCGGGATATCGCCTTTCGCAATACGATCAACGTATTCTGCGGCAACATTCAATGGTCCGATGACCGCATCAAGAGTGTCGTTCACACCCTGCACGATCTTACGGAAGTCACCCTGATGTTTGGAGGCATCAGCGCGTGTTGCGAGTTTACCTTGTACAGCAGCGTCAGATAGCAGATTGGCATCTTTTACCAGTAAGGTCACAGCATCAATGGCGGTGTTCAGATTATTTTTGATTTCATTGAAATCGCCATTGTAGTTATCAGTGATCTTGTTCGGGATATCACCTTTCGCAATACGATCAACATATTCTGCCGCTACATTCAACGGTCCGATCACTGCATCCAGGGTATCATTCACACCCTGTACGATTGCCTTAAAGTCACCCTGATGCTTAGAAGCATCAGCGCGTGTTGCAAGTTTACCCTGCACAGCTGCTTCAGAAAGAATGTTTGCATCCTTTACGAGCAGCGTGACAGCATCGATAGCAGTGTTCAGGTTGTTCTTGATTTCGTTGAAATCGCCATTGTAGTTGTCAGTGATCTTATTCGGTATGTCACCCTTCGCAATTCTGTCAACATATTCTGCGGCCACATTCAATGGACCGATCACTGCATCCAGGGTATCGTTTACACCCTGTACGATCTTACGGAAGTCGCCCTGATGTTTGGAGGCATCAGCACGGGTTGCAAGTTTGCCCTGCACCGCTGCATCTGCAAGCATATCTGCATCCTTTACGAGCAGTGTTACAGCATCAATAGCAGTGTTCAGGTTGTTTTTGATTTCATTGAAGTCACCATTGTAGTTGTCAGTGATCTTATTCGGTATATCACCTTTCGCAATACGATCAACGTATTCTGCGGCAACATTCAATGGTCCGATGACCGCATCAAGAGTGTCGTTCACACCCTGCACGATCTTACGGAAGTCACCCTGATGTTTTGATGCATCAGCGCGTGTCGCAAGTTTACCTTGTACAGCGGCGTCAGATAGCAGATTGGCATCTTTCACCAGTAAGGTCACAGCATCAATTGCGGTATTCAGATTGTTCTTAATTTCGTTGAAATCACCGTTATAATTATCAGTGATCT
>JAEXTR010000243.1 GCA_023406915.1 Bacteroidota bacterium | reverse complement strand
TATTCCAGGCTTCAGAGCTGACATCGACACGAGTTGCCTTCGTTGAATCTGTGATTTCCTTCTGATCTGCTCCATTCGTTTTTACATGACCCTTATTATCGTGATGCTGTGCGTACGATACTGAACTTAGCAGCAGGAGGGTAAAGAAGAACGATACTAATAATTGTTTCATGTTTAGATTCCTTATATTGATTAAAATACAGTTATTCTGATTCCAGCGTAAAACTTTCTACCTTCCATTGGTCCCCAGATCATAGAAGCATCGAAGTATTGTCCGAAAGGATCATCAGCTGCGATAATGGGGTTCAACTGTCTGAAATCTGTAAGATTTTCTGCACCAATATACAATTCGAACAGATCGAAGCGTTTTGTAATCTGAGCATTGATATTGACGAACGAGGGGTACTCATCATCCCTCTGATACTGAACTGGGTTCGCAGATGTGGAGGGGATTCTGCCCGGACCGTTCACCAGAAATGAGGCATCAACGACCCAGTCACGGGTATCATTTGCGTAGGAGAACGTAGTCAGCACCTTATATCTGCTGTTCAGTGGTTTGGTGAGCAGCTTGTTGTTATAGGTAGCTTTTACATCGGTAAACCGGTAAGCAGCGGTCATCTCGAAACCTTGAAAGAGTTCATACGCTGCTTCAATCTGATAGCTGTTTGAGTATGAATCACCGTTCAGCAAATAGAATTGCACCTTTCTGATATCAGAATCAATATCCACCACAGTCTGACGAACAAAGTCAGTACGGTAGAAATCAGCTGTGATGCGCAATTCATGATCACCGATCGGGAAGTAGCGGGTAAGATTAAAACCGTAGTTCCATGCTTCTTCATAATCGGGCTGATCAATGATGGTGAAAGTACGTGAACTGGCGAAGTAGTTCAGGTTATCCGATAAAAGGTGTACAGAACGATACCCTTTACCTGCGGATGCACGAAGGGTAGTGTGCTCATCAATGCTGTATTTGGCATGTATCCGTGGAGTTACAAATGTGCCATACAGATTATGGAAATCGACCCTGATACCCGGGACGATGCTGAGAAGGTTATCGGGGGAGAAAGTATACTCAGCAAACACACCCGGACGTGATTCTTTTCTGAATTGTTCGAGCGTGTTGAGGTTTTCACGAAACTGATCAAATGTATAACTGCCACCCATGGTGATTTTGTGGATATTATCTGATGTGGCAGTTTCAAAGATCAGTTTGGCAAAGAACGAATTCTGGATAGCATCATAATCCCTTATACCAAAGAGACTGTTTTGATCGTGAAAGTGCCCGTTCAGCTGTAAACCGATACTGGTGTACGGTTCAGAGTTAAAGACATACCCATTTTTAAATGAGACTTCAAGATGACGACTATCGACCTCTATAGGGTATCGCTGACCATTAGAACCAGCGTGCAATTGTCCACCGTTACGGGTTTCAGCCAGGTACTGAATCCCGAGCTGAGCCTCATACCCTGAGTGGTCAACGTACTGCCAGCGGTTCATGATGTTATACTGGGTAGTCTTTGGTTGATCTGCAAACGAGTCACCATTATCGTCAAATGATTTTGCAGTGAAGTTGGAATGCGCCAGCAGAATAGTGCTGAGGTGGTCAGAGAAATCGTAGGCAACGTTCGCATTCAGGTCTGTTTTCAGGTGAGAGCTCTGGAATGCGTTAAAGTAGTAGCGCTCTGATTCCGTTGGGCTTTTGTAGCCAATGTTAATCTGCCCGGTAATAGATTCATAACCATTTACAACTGATGCTGAACCTTTTGAAATACTGATTGCAGAAATCCAGGGACCAGGTACGAAACCCAATCCGAAAGTACTTCCCAATCCAGTCAGTGCCGGGATATTTTCAAACAGCATCTGGGTGTAGGTACCAGCAAGCCCGAGCAATTGAATCTGTCTCGCGCCAGTGACTGCATCCTGATACTGGACATCAACTGATGCGTTGGTAGTGAAGCTTTCGCCAAGGTTGCAGCAGGCAGCCTTGAGCAGTTCCTTACTGGTGAGCACTTCAATTGGAAGTGCTGAGAGTTCATCATAAAATTTAGATGATAATTCAGCAGAAACCACTACTTCCTGTAATTCGCGATTTAATGATAACACTATTTCGACGCTATCTCTATTATTGGCGACGGTAATAGTATCAGGTTGATAACCGATATAACTCACAATGAGGTTTGCCGCGTCTTTCCCGGTTTTTTTTATCCTGAAATAGCCTTCTGCGTCAGTTGCAGCGCCGATGGTTGTTCCTTCCCAGTACACATTTGCGGCAACGAGGGGGACTTTATGATTGTGATCATCAATTTCAAATACCCTGCCTGTAAGCTGCTGTGCGAACAGCGAGGGGGCGATACATACCAGGAGTATAAAATATCTGTAAAAATGCATAACGCACCTTTCAAAGTTAATCTAACAAAACAAGAGAATTGTTGAGCAGTAGTATGCAGCAGTGAAGAAGCTGCAAAATCCTGTGAAACAGGGCTGCCCGAAGAGGTTAACTTAGGCGCGTACCGATTTTTAACTGATGGAGGGAATAAAGAAGATGTATGCCCGATAAAGGTGGGGGGAGGTTTTCAGAGATCAGAATGTACTGTTTTTCCTGCTGGGCGTGGATTTCATCAACGGAAATGGTGCCGCAGACAGAATTCTCAGCCTCAACCTTTAACTGAAATACAGGGGAGAACTCGTCCTGAATTTTTTTGTAGTCGAACGTATCAAAACAGCACTCATCGTTTGTAACTGAATAAACAGGAGTCCCGGCTGAGTGGGGAACTGTTTCTTCGGGTGCGGATGAGCAGCAGGTTTCAGTTTCCGGGATTACTATTGGTTCTTCAATCTCTTTACATGATTCACAGCCAAACAGTGTTTTTTCACCAGTGATTGTACATATATGCGCAAAAACTGGGTGACCCACCGCAGAGAGGGTAAAGAGAAGAATCAGGAGTAATATGGAAAACTTTTTTAACATTAGTGAAAAAATAATGATATCAACATCTTTAATCAAGGGTATAAATCGGCAGTGCTTAATGAGTGAGGAATTTTTTAACAGTACGGTCTAAGGAGAAAAATAGTTTTAGAAACAGGTAAGTAGAGCAACAGAAGGGAAAAAATGCAAATAGATCATTATTAATTGGGCAGAGTAAACCTGAATACACTGCCTTTTTCCGGTTCACTTTCAGCAGTGATGATACCACCATGCCTGGTGACGAATTCATGGCAAAGGATCAGACCCAGGCCTGTACTCAGTTCTCCGTCGGTTCCTTTTGTACCTATTTTTTCTCCAACTTTAAATAACTTATCGATAACATCGGCTGGTATACCCACACCAGAATCAGCTACGGCAATTTCGTGGCTACCATTACCATTACTCTTTGAGGAGACAGCGACTTTCCCTCCCCGTCTGGTAAACTTTATTGCGTTAGTGAGGAGATTCAGAAGTACAGATTGGAGCATCTTTCCATCGGCTTCAACTGTTACATTTCCTTCAATGAGGTTTTCAAGCGAAATGCCTTTTTGGGTAGCACGGTTTTGGACGATGGATATTACTGTATCAACAGATACCTTAAGGTTCTGGGGGGAGGGAGAAAAATTCATTACTCCCTTTTGAGTCTGGGACCATTCAAGAAGGTTACGCAACAATGTGAAGAGGTTACCGGCTGTCTCATGAAGGTCTTTACTGATCTGTACCATTTCAGTTTGGGAGAGTGAATTAGCATCTTCTGCCATAACTTCGGTAAGCCCCAGAAACCCCTGAAAGGGGCTTTGAAGATCGTGCGCAATAATTGAGAAGAATTTATCCTTAGAGGCGTTAAGGTCTTTTAGCTGCTCATTCAGTTCCTGGAGCTCTTCCTTCTGTTTTGTGATTTCCTCATTTTTAGAAATAAGGAGATCATTTGCCTTTCTTTTCGAGCGGTAGGCTATACTAATTGCAACCGCTGCAATGAGCAGTACCAATGCAATCACGAGAAGAGAGTTCTGAAGGTATTTCTGCAGAGTGTTTTCCTGTTCGAGTAACTTAATGCGGTCTGTCTGGCGTTCACTCTGAAACGATTCCTGCAGCTCTGCAATCGATCTGTTTTTTTGATCATCGAGCAGAGAATCGTTATAAGCCTTACCCTGTTTAAAGTATTCAAGTGCGCTTTTGTAATCGCCAAGTTTCGTGTGGAGCTCAGAAATTCTATTCAGTGTTGCGACCAGTCCGCGTTTGTCTCCAAGCTTTATTCTGATATCATACGACATCATCAGAAAGTAACGTGCCTGTTCGTAATTGCCCATATTCATATAGGTAACGCCAATACCTCCATATGATGATGCTACACCTCTGGTATTGTTTAACAGTTTCTTCAATTCCAGGGACTGATTGAAATAGAGGAGTGCCTTATCATATTTTTGCAGGTTGCGATGAATAATAGCAAGATTTTCCAGTGCGCCAGCTGTTCCAACTCTGTCATTTCGTTCCCTGCGA
>JAEXTR010000071.1 GCA_023406915.1 Bacteroidota bacterium | reverse complement strand
GAGTTCCTTCGGGTTTTTGCTCTTTGCCTCTTCAAGTGTAAAACCTGTCAGGCGGGTAAAGGCAGGGTTAGCCCACACAATTTTCCGGTTGACGGCAGTGATAATAACCGACGAAGTAGTCTGCCGTGCCACCAGGGAGAGGCGATACACCTCATCCATAGCGACCTTTATATCCGTAATGTCCCTAAAGGAGAGAACAACGCCATAAAATTCACGTTCGTTACCACGTTTGAGAGGTTGTGTATTGACCGATATCCAAACGATTTTGGTGTTTTGGAGTTCCAGACCAATGGTGAGGTGGCGAACCGGGTTACCTGAGCGAATGGTGACGAGTACGGGAGACTCTTCATTTGAGAGCGCCATTCGGTCTTCGTTCAATACCTTCATTCCGAAATCAATAGCAGAAACGCCCACCAGTGCACTGGAAGGGATACCGAGAATCTCACCAGCCGAGGGATTTGCATTGAGGATGGTCCCGTTGAGGTCTGTCACAACGACTCCTTCTTCAAGAGTGGTAATGAGAGTACGGTAGCTTTCAAGACTATCCTGAAGTGCGTCATCAGTAGATTTAAAGTCTGTAATATCAGAGGCAACGCCGATGAAGCGGCTTTCCTCACCCTTTACAGAGTGTATTGGCCGGACAAAATTACGAAGCCAGCGATAATCCTGGTACTTGGTCCTGATCCTGAAAGTCGCCTCTGAGCTGGAATGTGCAATAATTTTCCTGACATGAGACTGAACTTTCACAAGGTCCTCAGGGTGGATCATCTCTGCCAGATCACGGCATGCGACCAGTTCAGCAGCGGTATAGCCAAGAACTTTTTCCACCATATCAGACATCCAGACTATTTCCGGTTCCCCGCTGCCATTAATTACTAATTCAAAAACGAAATCTGAGATGACTGCGGTAACCGAGCGGAGCCGGGTTTCGGCAGCAGAATCAGCAGGAATATCATGACGGGATGTAACCACAGAAACGACGGCATGCACCACATCTGCAAATACAATACTTGCATTTACAGGTCTGCCCGTATAATCATGGATGCTGAGGATGTGACCGGGATTGTGAATCATTGTGCTGAGCACTGAGATATCCATAGGAGGGAACAATGAGGAAAGCACACCTAATCCCTGGGTGGCCTCCAAAACCGGATATGAGGCATGTGCTGCGAAATTGGCATCGACGATCATCGCATCGCTTCTGCGAATCAGCAGCACTGGAACTGGCATCTGCCGGTAATATGTAAACAGGTTGCCAATCATCAATCTTTTTCGGCAGAAACTTTCATTTCCTCAATAGCAGTTCTAATCAAATCAAGCAGTTGTCTGCGTCCATACGGCTTCGCGATATAGTGGGTACAACCCCGGGAAAGAAAATACTCACGGTCAGACCTGAGTGCAAATGCAGTCACTGCAATAACTGGAACCTGCTTGTATTCGGGACGCAGGACAATTTCTTCAAGCACCTGGAGACCAGAGAGACCTTTACCGAGGTTGATATCCAGTAACACACCGGCATACTGTTTCTGTTTAATTTTTTCAACGGCTTCTGCACCGGTTGCGCAGAGTTCGTACCGGTAATCACGCTCGATACAGATCACAGCCACTTCCCTGCTGTACTGATCATCATCAACGATCAGCAATTCGGGGAGTTCCTGTTCATTATTCTCAAGTTCTTCAAACAGAGAGGGGGCGGCATCCATAGGTGGTGTATGCCTGAGGAGAGGAAAGTCAATCATCACGGCAGTACCCTGATCGACCTTGCTGTTCAGTGTGATAGTTGCGCCGAGTGCCTCAGCGAAGTGCTTTGCGAGGGTTAAACCGAGACCGGTTCCAGTGTAGGCACGTTCATACCCTTTACTTACCTGACTGAATGCATCGAAGACAGATGCCTGCAGTGGATCGGGGATTCCGATTCCGGTGTCCTTTACAGTTACACGGGCGAGTTTATCATCGTCAGTTTCCACAATTTCAACAATCACGGTGATACCACCGGTTTCAGTAAATTTAACCGCATTACTGATCACCTTTGAAATCACTGCTTTCAGATAGCGGGGATCGCCAGGTACGATCAGACCTTCATCTTTTTCAATAATCTTACAATAAAGCTTTTTCTGCTCAGCGGAAGGTTTAAACTGTCTGAATACTTCCTTCAGTACACTATTCAGGTTCATCTCAGTAAGATCAGGAGCATAGTTTTCCTGAGTGATATCCTGTATCTCAAAGAGTGAGTTAACAGTGGCAAGTAATTTATAACCATCAGCAAAGATCGCTTCAGCCAATGACTTTACTCCATTTTCCCCCAATTCATCACGGAGCAAAGATGCGTTGGCAAGGATTGTATTGAGCGGAGTTCTGAGCTCGTGCGACATCATTGCAAGGAAAGAAGCCCTGACGGATTCAGACCCGGAGCTAAGGGCACGGAGAGACTGGAGTTCCTGCTTCAGAGTTTCCTTTTCAGAAGCATCCACCAGTACAGTGATATAGCCCAGATGGGTTGACTCATCATCATACAGAGGATCAACCACATAGTCCAGCCAAAGTTCTGATCCATTCTGGCTTTTCACTTTAAAGAGAGAATGAAGCAGGTGTTTTTCCTCAATCTCCCTTAGCATTTTCAGCACTTCTGGTTTATCCTCTTCCCCATCAATCAGGAGGTCAGGCAGAAAACGCCCCTGTGCATCCTCATTATTCCAACAAGTGAGGGTGGTAAAAGCATCATTCACCCAAAGTATCCTTTGTGTTTTATCGCAGAGCACCAGGGCTACCCTTGCCTGTCTGGCAACACGGGAAACGCGTGAGAGGTCTTCCCTGAGCGAGTTCATCATCTTTTCACCTTCATACAATGGTGTTACATCGGTAAGGGTGAGAACAACTTCCTGAAGCTGCTTGTTTACCGGGTGACTGAAGGGATTGATATTCACTGAGAGGCAATGGAATTTTGATTCAGGATCATAATATCCAAGTTTTACATCATGCAGTGGCTGAACATCTGCAATTGATTTCAATACAGGGTTGCAATCCGGTGACAATGGGTGACCATTGGCATCTGTAAACTGTAAGAGCGCATCAGCAAGGGTACGCCCAAGGAGTTCACTTTCATTAAGTCCGAGTATCTTCTCAGCTGCAGGGTTTGTTCTGAACACGTGGAGAGTGCTGTCAATATAGAGCACACCCTCTGAAAGGGAGTTTATAAGCGTATAGAAATTTTCAAGATTTTTGCTTAGTGCAGCCTCAGTGATTTTCTGATCGGTGATATCCTGACCAGCCCCGATATACCGCCTGATAATAGGAGAATCCTCTTCAACAATCGGGCGTGTATGCTGCCGCAGCCAACGGGTTTCACCATACTTGGTGATGATGCGGTATTCTGCCACGATTGGATGACCGGATGCAACAGTACGGCGGGCATTACTGATGATTGAGAAATCGTTGTGATGAAAGAGTCTATCGAGTCCACCAGGCTGCAGAAGTTCATGCATCGGGTAACCGGAAATGCGGGAGAAGGATTCAGTAATCCACTCCAGGGAAACGGAGTTATCATCCTCAAACCGGGCAGCGAATGCAAAGTCAGAAATCATATTAGAGATCGCCTTGTAGCGTTCTTTGGATTCCCACAATGAGCGTTCTGTCTCTTTCCGTTTGGTAATATCATTAATACTAACACTGACACCGATAACAATCTTATCCATCAGTACTGGCACGAAGCGATATTCGAGCCAGGGGCGGAAGTGCGATGAGATAGTAAGTTCTTTATCAACAGTGACTGTTTCTCCACGGGCAGCGGAGAGAAATGAATTGTGAAAATCTTCATATTCAGAAAGAGGAAGAATATCCCGTACGGGGGTGCCGGAGTGAATTTCTTTACGGAAGACAAGCTTTACCATTGTTGCAGCGATGGCGTTAAATGCCTGTACTTTTTCTTCGAGGCTGAGCAACACGGAAGCCTGGAGTGAGTTATCGAGCAGTGCATTTACGTTTGCGCCTGCCCTTGCCAGCAGGTCTTCAGCAATTTTTCTTTTCGTGATATTGCGGGCAACGCCTTCGATCCCATCTTTACCATTAGCAGCAACTGACCGACTGACGCGAACCTCTGCCCAAAGTGGTGAGGCATCTTTTTTCCTGATGATCAGTTCATACATTTCATTAGGGTCTCCTTCTTTGCCAGTGATTTTTCGGAAGGTTTCCATAGCTGTTTGTCTGTGAGGTTCATCAACCAGTTCAAGGAAGGTACGATCTTTCAATTCTTCCCAGTAGTAGCCAGTTTCATTAATGAGGGCACGGTTTGCGAAAATAAATTTGCCATCTGCATCCAGTGAGAAGATCATATCCATCGAGTGTTCAACGATACCCTCATAGCGGAGTTCAGCAATTTCATACTTTTTAATATTGGTTCTGCAATCGTGCACATCGATGAGGGTACCGTGTATAACCCCGGCATCGTTTTTACCCCTCATGATGGAATAGCGGGAGTTCTCCAGTGCTGTGCCAAGCCGGAATTCTGCTTTCAGTTCCGGGGTATCACCTGCAAAGAAACCCTGCAATGTCAGTGTAATTCTTTGTAGGTCCTCTGTGATGATAGTATCATAAAAGTTGGTCAGCGGTAGTGCGAGTTCCTGAACGAGTGGTGAGTCAGGAAGGGTACCCTGGAAGCTTATTTTATTCTCGAGCTGGTCAAATTCCCACACTACTACCCCACCGGCAGTAAGTGCTTTAATGGTTGGACTGGATTCTGAATCAGAGGTTTTTTCTTCATCTCCCATCACCATGACGGAGAGAATAGGAGAGCGATCATCCTCCAGCGAGGTGATCATAAGATGAAACAGGCGGTCTTCTAAAGTATTAAAGCGCAACGGAAGTGTGACTGGCAATGACTGACCGATCATGGTGCGTTTAAAGAGTGATGCAGAAGGCTGATCAAGAACCTCACTGAACGTTCTGGTTCTCAACTCTACCAGCTTTAAACCGAGGAGAGTTTCCGCTGATTGGTTCGCTTCGATAATGCGGTGAGATCTGATATCCAGAAAGAATACCGGGTCCTTATAAAAATCAAAGAAATGCCTGTACCTTTGGCTCATTCAAAAATCCAAAAAAACTAATAAAGATTGTTTCAGAAAGCAAAACAGTATACAAATTTTTTAGAAAAACTGCAATCTCCCTGGGGTTGGAATGAGGTGATTGCAAAAAAAAGCCACCCCCGGAGAGACCGGAGGTGGCTGAAATGAAAATCTGAGGTCAGGTTATTTTAACACGACCATCTTTTTCATGGATGAGTACTGATTGCCGTTTCCAGCATCAGCACGCAATTCATAGAAGTAAATACCACTGGTGAGCTTTGCACCGGAAGCATCTTCCACATTCCAGTTTACCTGATAGGTGCCTGCACCCATCTGCTGGTTCACCAGCGTGGTAACTGTTTCACCCAGGAGGTTGTACACAACCAGTTTTACCTGAGCAGCAGCAGGAATAGAGAAGCTGATGGTAGTGCTGGGGTTGAACGGGTTAGGATAGTTCTGTGACAATACAAAGTCTGACGGAAGCACGCCGTTTTCATCCTTGCGGACAGAAACGGGTTCATAAGACTGGTATGCCATAGCTGTATACACACCTTCAGTGAGGGTTGAGAGGAGTGTACCTGCACCTGTAGTAAGATTGATTTTGAAGAAATCAGATTTGCCTGCATTGGTACGGAGACCATACAACTGACCAGTCTGATCAAATTCAATCTCGTCTGTAACACTTGTGAGACCGGTCGCGCCGATTTCAGTAGTGTCACCAGTTGTGATGTTGACCTTAACCAGTTTATCACGTCCTGCACCGAGCGCCTTGTACACAGAAGCATACAATTGGTTGGTCTGCGGATGGAATGCAATGGAGCTGACAGGAGTTTTGATTACAAACATTGAGTCAACAACACCAGATTCGAGGTCCAGGGTATAGAGTGCACCCAGACGGGTAGCAAGATAGAACGTACCGCCGGTATCGAATGCACAGGTTTCGAGAGCAGGAGTATTGATGTAACCCAGGGTATAGGCATCACCCAGTGTACCACTCATCCTGACAACCTCTGTAGGGTTGGTGGAACGAACACCATAGATGATTCCTGTTTTAGGATGGACAGCCAAACCGAAGATATCAGCGAAGTTTGTCTTACCCAGTGAAGTTGCTGCACCTGAAGTTGTGTTCAGCGTGTAGGTCGTGCCCTGAGAGACAGGAGCCACAGCATACATGACTCTGTTCTGTGCTGCATCAATTTTGTATCCGACTGCGCGGAGCGGTATACCGAATGCAGTTGCGCTGTTTGATACGAACCGGAGGGTATCATTGACGGCTGCATGAACAGTAGGTTTGAATTCAACTGAAAGTTCGAGTGAATCATCCGGAGCAAGCGTCAGCGGATAAGTGAGCTGCGTCAGCAGCTTGAAGGCAGCATTAGCATTCGTGATATTAGAAATGTTTACTGCTGCATCACCAAGATTCTGCACCTTCACGGAGAGGGTTTCAGCATCAGTGATTTCAACTGCTCCAAAGTGGAGAGAATCAGTTTTGGTAAAGAGGTAAGGACCTGCGTACGGCGATACACGGACATGACCGATCCAGTTGCCCCAGGTATTCACTGCGGCAGCGTATTCAGTCAGCATCCAGAATGTTTCCTTTGTAGAGGGATCAAGCCACAGACCATTATAGTCACCCCAGCGGTTTCTGTCACCGCCAAAAGTTTTAATGTAGTTGGCCTTACCTGACTGGAGCTCCCATGTGCCACGGAAACCGTTAGGATCGGTACCGAGACGGGCTGAGTAGTAAGCGCCTGCGTATTCATTATCACCGGAACGGCTGTAGGTAACAGCGACATTACCATTTTTATCAACACCGCAGATCGAATAAATATGCCAATATCCTACTGCACCGTAGGAGAAATCCTGCGCTGCGGTACTGGTGTTTGCATCGATCTTCACATACTTTAATGCTGAGTATGCAGCACCCAGAGGGTTGCGAATTGAGATAGAAGTATGCAGATAGCCATCGTAGTAAGAAGGTTCATGTCTGAGGTTTGAACCGCCCCCCTCGAGCAGAGGAGTACCGCCACCAAGCTGGTTGGCGTTTGGTGCAGCCTGGAAGGTTGCAACAGGAACGTTGGTACCGGTCAAAGTAGGGGTACCAATCGGATCATTAATAGTATACAGGACAAAAATATTTCCGCCACCATTCGGTACATGAACGAGATGGTATTTGTTTCCGGACGAAGTCCAGGTAAGTGACGGGCGGATATTGAATACGCGGTTTGCGTTTGAAGGATATCTGATATCCCAGAGGTCTTTCCAGTCAACGCGGCCAGGGGTGGTACCATAGATACCTGATTTGGGGATAATTCTGATCTTTACATAATTGTAACCAGTATTATTATAGCCGAACTGATTGGCTGTAATATAGAGAGCCTTATCATCATATCCGACACCCTGGTAATCTGACCAGTTAGATACCTGGGTGGTACCATTGAGATCGCCAGGCATTGCCCAGTTAAACCATGTACCGAGGGGATTATCATCGTCAGATACAGAGATCAGGAAGTAGGATTTCATGGGGTTATCTGACTGATGGAGCCAAACCATGATCCAGCGGTTTGCGTAATGATCATACAGCACTTTAGGATCAAATGGTGAAGCACCCGGAAGCACAGAATTGTACCAGGAATCAGCGGAAATTCTCTTGAGGAGGTTGCCATTTTTATCATAGATACCGAAGTCTGTATTGACTGTAGCCACGAGGTGATTAGGACCAGCAGCGATATAAGGATCCGGAGGGATAGAGTTTGTCTGAGTCAATCCCAGAAAATCTTTCAGTAATACAACACTCTCAGTACTGTGTGAAGCCTGAGGTTCATATTCAACGTGTACATCCCTTCCATCGATAACCGGAAGACCATCAACAAAAAATGGCTCGGGTTTCAGAGGTGACTTGTTTTTATGGATCAGGTCTTCTCTGGGTTCTTTCAAGGGTTGCATCTGGTTAAAGCTGTTGGTGCTGACAGTTACCCCGCCCGGAATATTTCCATCAGCCGGGCCTGAGTATGCCTGACCGAAGAGCGAAGCTGATGACAACAGCAACATAACCAATAATAAAGGAAGAGTCTTTCTCACATTTCCTCCCGAATTGCGGAAAAAATTTAACAAAAACATCACTCGTGATGAAGTGAATTAAGAAGAGTTTATAAGATAGAGATTTTTTTGTAAAAAAAACAGGATAATATTAGAACAGAATGGGAATGACTCCCCCACACGCGTAGGATTCCGCCCATCGTAGGTGGGTAAACCAGCGAAGGATGGGATAAAAAAACCAGGTGCCCGGGGAGGCACCTGGTGAGAATTGGTTTGGTTAGTTGAGGTACCTGCGTCCGCCAGGTGCGGATGCCCTGCCAGGTGAAGAGGAGTGCTCTTCCATTTTCAGTTTGAACTGACCGATGAGGTATTGCAGGTTTTCTGTAAGGCGGTTGAGGTCCTCTGTTGCCATGGCGATCTGCTGTACGCCCTGAGCAGATTCATTGGTAACCGTGCTGATTGATTCGATATTATGGGTGATCTGTTCAGCAGAGGCTGACTGCTCTTCACTGGATGCAGCAACCTGGGATGAGAGGTCTACCACCTCAGCAGATCCTTTGATGATCATACTGAGGGATTCGCCGGCTGATGCGGCAAGGGATTTCCCGAGCTCCACTTCCTTGGTGCCTTCGGTGATGGAATCAACTGCTTCCTTTGTATCGCTCTGGATCTTTTTGATCATATCAGCGATCTCTTTGGTGGCCTTGGTAGTGCGCTCTGCAAGTTTCCGGACTTCATCGGCAACCACGGCAAAGCCTCTTCCCTGTTCACCGGCGCGGGCGGCTTCAATGGCTGCGTTAAGGGCAAGCAGGTTGGTCTGGTCTGCGATATCATCGATCACCTGGATGATTGCGCCGATCTGATCACTGCTCTGACCGAGTTCCTGGATAGTAGTTGCGGCTCGGGAAACCACTGCGGCGATTCTACCAATTCCATCGATGGTTCTTTGTACGGCTTCATCGCCTTCCTTCGCAATGCGCATTGCATTCTTTGCATTCTCTGAGGTCTGGGTGATATTCCGCGTAGTTGACATGATGGTGCGGGTCATTTGTTCAACGGCAGCCGCCACTTCGCCAACCTGTGTGCTTTGCTGCTGAGCGCCGGCAGCCATTTCCTCAGAGCTAGAGGATATCTGAGTTGCGGCACTTGCGGTGGCCTGTACTGCCTCAAGCACCTGGTAAATAAGTGCGCTTAGGTTCTGCACCATTTTATTAATGTCTGACTTGAGTAAAACAATATCCTGCGAATCAGATTTTTCATCGAGGTCAAGAGTCAGATCACCCGCAGAGATAGCGGCAACAACTTTTCCTATCAGCTTCACTTCGTTTTCGAGAATTTTTTTATTCTCTTCAATTTTTTTGTTCTTCTGTTTCTGATCAATAATCAGGGCGCAGATTGCGGCAAACAGGTTAATTGCGTGCTCATCATTTGGGGAGAACTGAGCGCCGTTTGTTTTTTCTGATACGTAGATATTCCCCAGCGAAACACCATTCAGGATGATGGGTGCTGCGAGAAGGGTTTTCATTTCCGGGTGTCCTGAGGGGAAGCCGAAGGAGCGGGGGTGCTTCTTCAGATCATCAGACCTGAGAGTTTGGCGGGTTTCATGGATCAGACCAAGGAGGCCTTTTCCTTCGGGGTAGTGACCCATTCGCTGAATTTCAGCAGGGGTGATGCCTGACTGATAAAAATCGCTCAGCTTTTTTGAGCCAGCTTCAAAGACGCCAAAGGCTGCATATTTTGTTTGAAAATAATCTTTAGCGGCTTCGACCAGCAATTGGTTGATTTTCTTTTCATCAGTCTCCAGCGCGGTCGTCTGAAAGAGCTTTTGGAGAACGCGGTTACCACGCACACCCTGAGATGCCTGATCCATCATAGTATTGAATGAGACTGACAGCTTACCAAATTCGTCCTGGGACTCATAAGTGAAGCGTTGTGCGTTTGAGGAATCATCACCTGAAACAGCCTGCATGAGCATACTGACCGGACGGGTAATGTAACCGGATATTGCAAAAGCAATTAATGCTGCGATAACTAAAGCAATTATCAATGGTAACACCGCCACGCCGGTTTGACCTTCTGCGGCAGGAAAGAAGAGTATCCCTGCTACAATGAGCAGAATAGGGACAGTGATTAACAGTAAAAACTTACCTTGAACTGTGAAGTTTTTCAAGAAATTCATGTGAAGCCTTCTATGATTATTTTACTCTGAATTATCGAAGGATATGGGAGGAGTTTTTAGTGTAGGGAAGTGGAAAAATAAAAAAAAGCCTCCCGGGGTTCGGGAGGCCTTTTTACAAACGGGTTACTTCTTGGGGAAGTATTTGCTTTTGACCTGATCGAGTTCGTTGATCAGGTTATTGAGCGTTTCAATTTTATTTGCTACAGAGTCAACATTCGGGTTGATTTTCTGTGCGGCTTCATACGCTTTTTTAGCTTCAGCATAATTACCGGCTTCAAGTTCGCGGTCACCCTTCAGCATTGCTTCGCGGAAACGGTCCGCCATTGGAATGGGGAGTTCACGCATTTTCAGAGCATCACCTGCTTCGGCAGCCATCTGTTTTCTGAAAGCTTCCGGATATCCAGGGTTTTTGGGACGACCGAATTCATCTTTCAAAATGCCATCATTATACTTCATCACGAGAAATTCACCGAGAGATTTCCAACGGGTCAGTGTGTATTGTGCCATTGAGTTGGAATACTCAGTCAGATATTCGACCGCTTCACCGCGGGAATTTTTCAGGAGTGCAGTTGCAGCTTGTTCAATATCTGCCTGACGGGAAAGGAATTTTCCTTCCAGTTCGTTCTGCACCTGTTGGATGTCCGGCATAATCAGGCTATACTTAGGATAGGCATAGTTTGCCACGAAATTAAAAATCCAGAAAGCGGATTCCCAGGTAAACTGCGTCATGGAGCCGGTACCTGCTGCATACTGTTTCGGGATGCGGGTCATATTTGTGTACATGGGCACATACACGGTCATATAGGTATCATCAAGCCCGAACCAGAGTACGCCACCGATTTCACGGGGGAGGTGGGCTCTGGACTGAGAAATAAAGGAGAATCCAGTCTGCGGGGTTGAGATAGGTCTTTCGTTAAAATATTCATTACCGTCAGCACTCCAGGTAAGCGGGCGCCAGCGATAGGGGGAGCCATACGGACCTGCTGCAATACCTTTGGTCATATCTAACGGAGTACCTTCATAATGGTCTCTCATCAGTTCCATAACGTCATGCACGGAGAGTTTTTTATCTGGTTTAATATAGAGGGGCATACGATCAAGGTTTTCACCCTGGATGTAGGAGATATATTTGTCCATTGAGCTATTGCATCTGCGGAAGAGTGACCAAACGCGGGCGTCACAGAACCGGACTGCGCCAAAATCAAGAGGTGCATATGCATCAGAGAATGAGAAATCGGCATCCTTGCCATCGAAGTATCCCTTCTGACGTGCGAAGGAGATTACGTCTTTAGCATAGAGACAGTTTTCAGGATCATTCAGCGGGAACTGAGTAATTCTTGCCTGATTTGCATGTCCGGAAACGTATCCATCCGGGATGCGTACGGCGACCCACACAGCACCCTTATTATTGGGACCTTTTCCGATCATCTCCATGATCCAGGCTTCGTTAGGATCAGCGATTGAGAAGGATTCACCAGAGCTGTAGTAACCGTATTCTTCAACAAGATCAGTCATGATTTTGATTGCTTCCCGTGCGGTTTTTGATCTTTGCAGGGCAATGTAGATCAGACTGCCGTAATCCATTACGCCTTTAGGGTCAACGAGCTCTTCCCTGCCGCCAAAGGTAGTTTCACCAATCACAACCTGGAATTCATTCATATTGCCAATAACATTATAAATCTGGGAAGCCTGTTTGATTGAACCGAGGTATTTTCCGGTATCCCATTCATAAATCTTCACCATAGTTCCCTCCGGGTATACGCCAGGGAGACTGTGATAGAGGGTTCCGTAAAACGTGTAGGAATCAGCAGTATAGGTTACCATGGTGGAACCATCTGTGCTGGCGCCTTTTGTAACGATGAAGTTTGTGCAGGGATAAAGGGTTAAGGAAACAAATGTGAACAGAGCAAG
>JAEXTR010000297.1 GCA_023406915.1 Bacteroidota bacterium | reverse complement strand
CCAAACCAACAAGTCTGAATATTGTGGTGGGTGGATATTGCGTATAATCAAGCGTTCCAATCTCAAAAATTCCCAGAACCTGTAACACCACAACGATTGCTGCTATCCACGATGGCAATACCTGAAGAACACTTTTCGGCTTGAGAATCGCATTCCCTACCTTAGTTTTTAATCCTTGTTTCGCACCCCCAAGATTGGCAATCATCAGGGAGAATGCAGCAAAGGCAAAGATGATATTTAAAGGATCCATAACAGGAAAAATCCATTGAATAATTTAGAAGAAAGATATTAAAACTTACTATGGTAATTTCGATAATTCTTTGTGTAAATCAAGGGGAGACGAAAATAGTTTGTTGAATTATTTAACAGAACAATTTATAGTTTAAACTGTGTCTAAGTTCGGGAAAATTATATGATTGAATTATTCAATTCATTTCTTATTTTGTACATGATATTTCGATACCTTCACTTAACACAGATATAGGAATAGCTTATTCCGAGGTAAAAATGCGGTATTTACAGACAGTTTTATTGATTGTATTGGTTACCTTTGTGGCTCTGCCACAATCCGTATCCGAGACCTGCCTCTCCTGCCATAGTGATGAGGGCCTGACGTATGAGCGGAATGGCAAGGAGGTATCCCTGTTTGTCAATGAGCAGCTGTTCCAATCATCGATTCACGCATCATTTGAATGTACTGATTGCCATGAAGGCTTTAATGCGGAAGAACTTCCTCACAAAGATGGAAGCGATATTTACCGCGTTGATTGTTCGACATGCCATGATGCAGGAGACTACAGCGGCAGTATTCATGGAATAAAAAAAGTACAGTGTTCAGACTGTCATACCAAACATGCAATTTCCTCAGCAGATAATTTCAAGAAAACTTCTGCACAGCTTTGCGTGTCATGCCATAAAACTTCCGGAATTCCCGGTTATCTGAGAAGCAGCCATTATACTTCATATCTGAAAAACAACTCCGGTCCCGGATGCGCCTCGTGCCATGGTCCATCGCATACAATCAAGAAAACCATTTTTAGCCAACAAAAGCAGATTTCCACCTGTGGAAGCTGCCATAAAAAATACCCTGCCGGATTTGCAACCGAAATTCATAGAAACGTAACTGATCCCTCCTCCCCTACCTGTACCAGTTGCCATGGTGCACACAGTATCAGCAAAGCTACTTTTTCAGCATCTTCACAAACCTGCCTGAACTGCCACTTGAATGCACAATTATTTAAAGGAGACAAGGCACAGAAGCTGGTTGATTTCGTAAAGCATTATCAGACCAGTATTCACGCCTTGGGCAAGAACGGGAAAAAGGAAGCAGCTGCGTGTGTGGATTGTCATGGGAATCATATCGCAAATGGTATCGAAGCAACCCGGAAAATGACTGATCGTGCAAATCTGAACAATACCTGCGGTAAGTGCCATGAAAGCGCAAAGAATGATTTCCTGGCTTCGACTCATGGTAAAGCTTTTCAAAGCGGATCAAAGCTTGCACCTGTCTGTACGGACTGCCACGGTGAGCATGAAATTTCAGCAGTTGGCAGCCCTGCATTCAATAAGCTTCAGACAGCAAATAAATGTCTTAGCTGCCACGGTACAAAACCAGAGATTGCGGCAAAACTGAAGGCAGACTTCAATGAGATGAAGCATTTCGAACAGTCAGCACATTTTGCTGCTCTTAAAGCTGGGAATGAAAAATCAGCTGGTTGCGCTGATTGTCATACGGGACATTCCATGCTGCCGGCATCCGACCCTCGCTCAACTGTTCATAAAAAGAATCTTGCAAAAACCTGCGGCAGTGCAGATGGTTGCCATAGTGATGCATTGGCAGCATTTAATAAATCAATCCATAAAGAAGCCATTGACCGTGGAGTGAATGACTCACCTACTTGCTCAGATTGCCATGGTAATCATCAGAACATTTCTCCAAGGAAAACTGATAATGCACCGCAGTTTGTTTCAAAGATTTGCAGTGACTGCCACTCAAGTGTCGAAATGGCTGAACGATACAATATCCCCCTGCAGATTGCCAACAGCTATTATGACAGCTTCCATGGTCTTGCCGTCAGGGGTGGTTCAAAGTTCGCCGCCGATTGTGCAAGCTGCCACAACTATCATGATATTCAACCCAGCACAAATCCTGCTTCCAGCGTCCATCCTGATAACCTCTCTGAAACATGTGGTCGTTGCCATCCGGGTGCAAACCTGAAAGACCAGTTCAAACAGGTTCACCTGACCGGGGCAAAAGATGAAAACCCCATCTTGTACTATGCTGAGCAGATTTATATCTGGATCATTGTATTGATCATCGGTGGAATGCTGTTGCACAACATTCTCGACCTCTACCGTAAGATGCGTGAAAAGCATGCTCACAAGCAGGAAATTGCTGAGCTAAAGAAGCAGGGTAAATACTATATCCGCATGACGTTGAATGAACGCATACAACACTTCTTACTATTAACCAGTTTTATCGGACTGGTAATCAGCGGATTTGGTCTCGTCTACCCAGAAGCATTTTGGGTAAGATGGATTCGCGCAGTCATGGGTGATGATGCATTTGAGTTGCGCGGTATTTCTCACAGAATTCTTGGCATTGTTATGATAGCAGTCTCCCTCTATCATGCCGGATATCTGGCATTCAGCCCGCGCGGCAGACAGTTGTTCCTCGACTTGTTGCCAAAGTGGCAGGACGCAAAAGATGTTTGGCATAATGTTAAATACCTCATCGGTATTGAAAAACATCACCCGCATTTTGACCGCTTCTCATATATGGAAAAAGCGGAATACTGGGCACTGGTATGGGGAACGTTCGTTATGGCTGCAACCGGTTTGGTTTTAATGTTTAACAACTATTTTCTGGCAAACTATCCAAAGTTCTATTTGGATCTTTCAACCATAATTCACTATTATGAGGCGTGGCTTGCCACTCTTGCGATTGTAGTCTGGCATTTTTATTATGTCATTTTCAATCCAATAGTGTATCCTCTGAATACAGCATTCCTTACTGGTATGATGAGCGAAGAGGTTATGGAAAAAGAGCACCCGAAAGAACTGGAACGTTTAAAGGAAGCAACTGAATCGTTTTCCGGTCCAGTAAGTCAGCTGGAAAATGAAAAAAAAGATGAGGAAATTGATACTACAAATTTGTAAATTAGTTTAACTCATATTCATCGCCACACTATCTTCAGAAAGGAATGAAGGTTATGAAAAAACTGTATAGTACTCTGCTGCTTTCAGCGATTGTTATCCTGTTTACAGCATTCACATTCAATACGCAGAACCCAGAGCTGGCATACAAGTATGTTGGTGTAAAGAAATGCGGAATGTGCCACAAATCAGATAAACAGGGTAAGCAACTCTCCATCTGGGAGAAAAGTGATCACGCAAAAGCCTACGAGACCCTGAAAACAGCTAAAGCTGATGAAATCGCCAAGAAGAAAGGTCTGAAGACTAAAGCTGTTGACGCCCCTGAATGTCTGAAATGCCATGCAACGGGATATGATAAGAGCAACATGCTTGAAGCTACTTTCAAGATTGAACAGGGCATTCAGTGCGAAAGCTGTCATGGTGCCGGCTCAGAATATGCAAAGGTTAAGAAACCTTCCATGTCCCGTGAAGACAATAAAAAAGCAGCTGTGGCAAAAGGTCTTGATGTACACGCCGATACCGAAAAATTCTGCAAAACCTGCCACAATCCGGAAAGCCCGACTTACAAGCCATTTAACTTCAAAGAAAAATGGAACTTGATTAAACACTATGTTCCCAAAAGCTAACTGAGAATTTGGGTATTCTATGAAAAAATTACTCGTCATTCTGCTATGTATGCTGCCGTTGGTTGTGGAGGCGCAGGTCTTCAATATCAATGGTCGCATTTCATCATCGGTGTACACCTTCGAACGCTTTGATTCGGTCGGAGGTTCTGAAACGAATATCAGGAACTATGAAACCGTAGCATTGAATGCGAATTATGCAAACTTTTCTCTGAGAACCCGCTTCATGTTTGAGGCGGGTCTCAATAATTCGCAGGATAATGATCCAAGACTTAGGTTTTATAACCTGTACCTCGAAGCCCGTAACATCTTTGATGTCGCTACACTGAAGGTAGGTCGCCAGCCCATCATCACCACAGTTGCCGGCGGTATTTATGATGCCGTGAATTTGAGAGCCGACTTCGGTACAATCGGATTCCAGGCATACTATGGGCTGAATGTGGTACCCTATCAGAAACTGGAACTGGTTGATGAAATGGGCAGCAACTACATCCTTGGCGGTAAGGTGTTTTTTGAACCGGTTGAACATCTCGATGTTGCAATTGGCTATGTTGATAAAAACACCAAACCAGTTGATTATACTGCCATCAGACTTGATGACAATAATAATCCCATTCAGGTACTTGTTGAGAACAAGGCAAATCAATACCGTTTCGTAACCGGTGAGATTAGCTATCTGATGCCGAAAATCTTTGATGCATACTCAAAGCTTGAGTATGATATCAATATG
>JAEXTR010000169.1 GCA_023406915.1 Bacteroidota bacterium | reverse complement strand
CTCTTTGCACAGTATTAACCCCATGCCGGTACTTTGTTCACCTTCAGTTCCCATTGTCTTCACAACCTCTCCAGGCACAAACAACTTTTGTAGCTCATCTTTTTGTATTCCCTTTCCAGTATCGCTTACGGTGACTATTACGGCATCTTTTTCTCTGGTCGCATTCAGCTTCACGATACCACCCCGGTCAGTGAATTTAATAGCATTACTCATCAGGTTCAGAAGCACTGACTTAAGCATATGAGGATCGGCAAACACATCTATCTGTTCAGTCAGCTGATTGTAAAGTTGGATTTCTTTCTGCTGACTTCTGTCGTTTACAAGTGTCACTGTTTCAATAAAAAGCTTTTGTAATGAAATTGATTCCGGATTGAAGTGGAGTGACTTACTCTGCAATTGTACCCACTCAAACAAGTTCATAAGCAAGCGGTAGAGATTCTTTGCAGAAGCATTAAGATTACTGCTCAGTCTGCTGATCTCAACCCTGCTCAGTTCCTCAGACTCGGTTGCTAAAAGCTCGGTAAGCCCAAGAAAACCCTGGAAGGGACTCCGGAGATCATGAGCGATGATTGAATAAAACTTGTTCTGAGCATTATACAGCCGCTCCAACTCTTCATTTTTAGTATCGAGCTCCTTATTTACCTGTAGTAGTTTTTTCCTACCACGATAGAAAAATATGGCGAGTAATGAAACACTGCCTATAACCAGAAAACTGATAATAATCTGATACACAATTCTTGCGTTACTGTTCTCAAGTTCAAGTTCCTTAATCCTGAGCTGATGGTTTGCGTCTCTGACTGCGTGCTCTTTTTCAAGCTTATTAATTTTGAAGCGGTTATCACCAGCAAATATTGAATCCTTCAGGAGACTGGCTTCCTTCTGGTAAGAAAGGGCAGTTTTATAGTCTCCGAGCTTCTCATAAATTAATGCAAGCAATGAAGAGTTTTCTGAAACGGAATGGACATCCTGAATGTCCTTGAAAAGCGAATATGATCTTAGTGAGAATTCCAGGGACTTTGCCAGGAAATTCGATTTAGTACCAATCGTGTATTCACATCCTGCCTCCTGTCTGATAGAATCAATACCAAGGTAGTAATAATACTCGCTAATGGTGGAAGCGCTTATTGCTTCGGTGAATGCATCGTGTAAGCTTTCACCTATCCCCAGCGCCTCGTACGCCTGTTGAAAAGCGTCACACAGTCTCTCAGCTTCAAGGCTGTTATAAGAAATATTGACCAGATGTCTGGCTACCGATGCCAGATTTCCCATTCTTCTGTCTATTTCGATCGCCTTATGGTAATATTCATTTGACTTTTCGAACTCTTTAAAATTTGAGTAGACAATCCCAAGATTTCCATAGTTGAGTGCCAGCCCAGCCTGATCGTTTATTTTTGTGTAAAGCTGAACGGATATTTCCAGATACTTTTTTGCATTGTTGATTTCATTGAGATTCAGGTAGAGATATCCAAGATTATTAGCACTTCCGGCGAGCAGGGAATCATTTTGCATTTCCCGGGCTTTATCATAGGCAAGCAGGTAATGACGGAGCGCTTCAGGATACTCACCGATTGATGCATAATTCGAGCCGATGATATTATGCGCGTCCACAATCAATCTGCCATCCTGTATCTCTTCAGCAAGCTTCAGAGCGTGATTTCCATAGAGCAGAGAAGAGTCACTGTTACGGGCAATGTAGAGAGAGGAGAGATTGGTAAGAGTTGTGATTTTATTAACAGTTGACTTTGAATTACCAAGAGCGTTTCTAAGTGAATCACGGGTACGATAGAACATATCCTGCGCTGGGGTAGTATTGTGGATTACAATAACAAGCTGCATGACAAGGAATATCCAAACTGGCAGCCCAGAATGTCTGCTTTGGTTTTTCATAAGTGGGAAGATATTATCTTTCTCTCAGGTTAAAACGGATGACAACTGACGATTATTGGGGTACAAAGCTGTATCGCTGAGCTGTAAATCCATGATTTCCCGGAATCACGGATTCACACATTTTTTCAATACCAAAAATTGAACAAAAATATTCAAATAATCAAAGATTTTTAACTTTTTCGCACATTACACCTCCAGCTTTAGCAGGTGAGATGACAATTATGTCACTCACCCTGAATGAGGCGTTGTTTTCCCTAACCGGTTCTTTTGAAAATGCAGTAATGTTTAGTAACTTTTCTGTTTATCTTCTTTCTACTGTTGAGAATACCAAAATTATGAAAATAGCTGTTTGTCAGATAAATCCGCTCATCGGTGATGTAAGCGGAAATAAGGAAAAAATAATTAGTTGGTACCATAAAGCATGTGCTGACGGTGCTGATATCGTAGCATTCCCTGAACTTTCTCTCATTGGATACTCTCCGCTGGATTTTGTTGAACGGCGCGAATTTCGGGAGGCAGTCCGATCTGCCGAACTGGAGATTGCCGCAGTTACCGGGGAAGTTGCCCTCCTCTTCGGTTCAATAACCGAAACTGAAGACGAAATAGGTACGAACCTCTACAATTCCGCTGTGCTCTGCTATCAGGGCGCCATTCAATTTCGCCAGCATAAAACCCTGATTCCGAACTATGACGTATTTGATGAAGTCCGGTACTTCGAATCTGCAAAAGATGTGTTTCTCTTTGACTACATGGGTGAAACACTTGGGATCTCAGTGTGCGAGGATATCTGGAATGATAAAGATTACTGGAAAACACGTCTGTACTCTAATGATCCTGTTGAAAAACTGATTCACATGGGAGCTACACTCCTGATCAATATCTCTGCCAGTCCATACTCCTATGGCAGAAGGGAAGAGCGGCGCAGAATGCTCTCCACCCTGACGCAGAAGGATCGGGCCCCGCTGGGATATGTGTGTTGTGCTGGTGCTCAGACTGATCTTATTTTTGATGGTGGCAGTATGTGTTACAATTCCTCTGGCCAGCTTACTGCGCTCGGAAAAGTGTTTGAAGAGGATTATTTTATCTACGACACGGATGCAGACTATCCAAGAATACTTGCTGCCGAGAGAAGTTTTGAAGAAGAATTGTATGATGCCTTAACTCTCGGTATTAAAGATTACTGTGCCAAAACAGGCTTTCAAAAAGCACTGATAGGTTTAAGTGGTGGAATCGATTCCGCCCTGGTGACTGTGCTCGCCGTTGAGGCATTAGGAAAAGAGCATGTAGATGTTGTGTTGCTTCCATCAAAATACTCAAGTGAAGGAAGTATAACTGATTCTCTGAAACTAATTGATAATCTGGGCATCAAACATAGACAAATACATATTCAGAGTACGGTGGATGCTCTTCTGGATACACTTGAACCAGTATTCAGAAACACAAAGCCTGATACAACAGAAGAGAACCTGCAATCCCGTACCCGTGGTATCCTGCTGATGGCGCTGGCTAACAAGTTCGGGGCTCTGTTGCTTACCACCGGAAATAAATCCGAAATGGCAACAGGTTATGCAACACTATATGGTGATATGTGCGGAGGGCTTGCCGTAATCGCTGATGTATACAAAACCGATGTGTACCGGATATGTGGTTACATTAACCGTAGCAGGGAGGTGATCCCCAATGAAATTATTGAGAAAGCACCTTCGGCTGAATTAAAACCAAATCAGACCGACCAGGATTCTCTGCCACCATACAATGTGCTGGATACGATCCTGAGAATGTATCTTGAGGAGAATAAGGAATTTCAATAAATTTCTGAAAGTATCGGTAATCCTGAGCTCGTAAAGAGGGTTCTTAGAATGGTTGATTTTAATGAGTTTAAAAGAAAGCAGGCGGCTCCCGCAC
>JAEXTR010000143.1 GCA_023406915.1 Bacteroidota bacterium | reverse complement strand
GAGAAAAAGAGTGCTCAGCTTAAACCTGGCGGTTTTCAGGAATTGGTTTTAACTTCATCAGCTGATGTAAAATCATTTAAGTTTGCTGCAACTCAGGCTGATCAGGCAAAGTTTTATGGCGTAAGTCTTGAGAGCGGAAATGGTGTGTATGTAGATAATTTCCCTATCCGTGGAAATACTGGAGTTGGTTTAAGGGATATTTCAGCACAGATGCACAAAGATTTTGACAGAATTCTTGGCTATAAGCTGATCATCCTCCACTTTGGAATGAATATTCTTGATGGTAATTCCAAAGACTTCGGATGGTACGAAAGAGATATGGCAAAAATCGTATCGCAATTAAAATCCGATAACCCAGATTGCAGTATTCTGATTATTGGTGTTGGCGATAGAAGTCAGAAACGCGGTACTTCGTTGGCTACACATCCGAACGTAAAAAAGGTGCTGGATGCCCAAAAGCAAATTGCTCAGGATGCCGGCGTTGCAATCTGGAGTCTTTTTGATGCAATGGGAGGTGAGAACACTATGGTACGGTGGGCTGCTGAAAAACCGGCACTCGCATCCCAGGACTATACGCATTATACGTTAGAAGGAGCAAAAAAAGTTGCAGATCTTCTAGCGTCAGCGTTGCTGAATGAAGCAAAAAAATTCTGATTTCCATTCAATCATTAAAGTGGCAGAAACAATGAAAGACTCTAAGAATCAACTCGTTACCGTTTGGGACCATTGGCAGTACAATGCCCAAACCGCACCTAATCATGATGCAATTATCCATTGGGTGGCGGGAGAAGAGCCCTTCCGTTGGACGTATAAGTCAATCCTTGAGATGGCTGACAGGTTTTCTGCCCATCTTACTGCAGTCGGTATAAAAAAAGGAGATGTATGTGCGATAATAATCAAGCATAATCCCTACTTCTATCCCCTGTATATGGCGGTTGCAGGTATTGGTGCAACACCTGCTGTGCTTGCTTATCCCAATCCCCGTTTACATCCTGACAAATTCAGGCAGGGGATTGAAGGAATGAGCCAGCGAAGTGGTCTGGATTATATCCTCACCCAAAGGGATATTGAACAGATTATTTCTCCGCTGGTCACCAAGGAGGGGAGTACCATAAAAAGTATGTACTTCCCGCTTGAGTGGGACCTTGTCAGTCCACCAGATGAAAAGATAATCAGTTCGTTGCAAGAAGTACGTGCTGGAATCAGGCGCGAAGACCCATTTTTACTTCAGCACTCATCAGGTACAACAGGTTTGCAAAAACCAGTACTACTGTCGCATCGTGCTGTTCTCGAGCATGTGGAGTGTTATTTTGAGTCAATACAACTGACTTCAGATGATAAAGTAGTAAGCTGGCTCCCATTGTATCACGATATGGGATTGATCGCTGCATTTCATCTGCCCCTGGCATACGGAATACCTACCATCCAGATAGACCCGTTTGAATGGGTACTTGCACCGGTCATGCTTATAGAGGCCGCCACAAAGGAAAAAGGGACTCTGACATGGCTTCCAAATTTCGCCTTCAATTTTATGGCTGACAGAATTGACGATGAAGAGATGGAAGGACTTACACTTTCCACATTCCGCTTAATTGTAAATTGTTCTGAACCAGTCCGTGATGCAAGTCATATACGATTCCGCGAACGGTTTGGAGCCTACGGTTTACAGGAGCATGCCTTTTCTGCCAGTTACGGAATGGCTGAAACAACTTTTGCTGTAACCCAGACTCCTCCGGACAAACCGCTTGTGACGATCACGGTGGACCGTGATGCACTTGCTAATGGCAAAGTCATTGAATACAGTGGGAAGGAAAAGCCAACCCGAATTTGTGTATCCTGCGGAAAACCCATCCGGGGATGCAATGTTAAGATCGTTGATGAAAACCGAAATCCACTTCCTGATGGTGTTGTGGGAGAGTTGGCAGTAACATCCCTCTCTATTTTTGACGGTTACCGAAATTATCCTGAGAAAACAGCGGAAGTGTATGATGGCGAATGGTATTTTACCGGTGACTACGGATTTATCTACCAGGATGAGTATTACATCATTGGAAGGAAAAAAGATATCATTATTGTAGCAGGAAAAAACATTTATCCTGAAGACATAGAAGACGCTGTCAACAAAGTTGCTGGGGTACTTCCTGGCAGGGTTATTGCGTTTGGCGAAGAGATCAGTGACCTTGGAACTGAGCAGGTCAGCGTTGTTGCTGAAACTGATCTGACCGGAGAAGATGACCGGGCACAGCTACGCCGTGCTATTGTGGATACGGGCATGGGTATTGACGTAACAATAGCTGCAATCTATCTTGTACCTCCAAGATGGTTGATAAAGAGTTCAGCCGGTAAACCAAGTCGTAAAGGAAACAAAGACCGGCTTGATGAAATGAAAACGTATGCTGTTTAAGATATTTTGAAAATTTAACGGAGCATCTTTATGATATCTGAAAAAATGAAATCTGCCATCCTGCGTCAACTAAAATTACAGGACTATGATATGCAGGATGACACTAAAGCTAACCAGGTTCCTGGTTGGGACTCATTGAATCACATCAATGTGATTGTTGCAATCGAAAAAGAATACGGAATTAAACTCAAGAGTTTTGAAGTATTAAAATGCAAGAACATCGGTGATCTGCAAAAACTTGTGGATTCTAAAGTTTCTGCCTGACACTTTTTTCATCATTAATCTCCATATTCTGCCTTGATAGAAACAGACAAAATACTGCAATTACTTACCCCGAATCCCAGTGATCCATTACTGTTTTACTCAATGCTCTTCTTTTATCTCTACCTGGGATTATTGCTGGTGTACCGCCTCTTTTCTTTCCAGCGCGTGCTCCAGATTGGGTTCCTTATCGCATTTTCCCTTTACTTTTATTATCGCCTCAGTGATACACTTGTATTGGTACTGCTTGCATCCACCACTGCGAATTACCTTTTCGGTTATACGATGTTTGGATTGCAAAAGTTGCTCTATAAAAGAATACTGCTTTGGCTGGCTGTACTTGCAAATATCGGTCTGCTTGGATACTATAAGTATACGAACTTTTTTCTTGAGACAATTGCATCATTTTCCCAGGAGGGTTCATTTACTCCGCTTGAGATAATTGTCCCGGCAGGTATCTCTTATTTTACATTCAAGGCGCTCAGTTATGTATTTGACGTATATTATGAGCGAATTGAAGAGCCATATAAGTACCATGAGTATCTGCTGTATCAGGTCTTCTTTGCGAATATTCAACTGGGACCAATTGACCGTGCTACTGATTTTTTACCGCAGGTCAGGGCTCCTTATTCTCTGACAAAAGAGGACACTGGCAGAGGAGTGTTGTTCGCCGTATCTGGACTGATTAAGATTGGAGTCATCAGTGAGATGCTGGGTACTCATTATGTTAATCAGATTTTTCAGCAGCCAAACCACTTTGAGGGAATACGGGTTCTTATTGCAATTTATGCATATGCTCTCATGATATACTGCAATTTTTCGGGATATAGTGATCTTGCCATGGCTGTGGGACAGTTTTTAGGATTCAGGCTCCGTGACAACTTTAACGCGCCTTATCAGGCAGTCAGTATAGCTGATTTTTGGAGACGCTGGCACATTTCGTTATCAACCTGGTTACTGGATTACTTGTTCACACCACTCCAGATGTCATTCCGTCGATTAGGAAACTTTGGAACTGCCATTGCCTTACTCATCACTTTCTTTTTATGCGGAGTATGGCATGGCGCCGGAATGAACTTCGTAGTTTGGGGTGCATACCACGGCATCATAATGGCGATTTCATTTATAACCAGAGATATAAGAAAAAGCATGATTCAACGTATCGGTATCTCTGAGAAGGTCCTGAAACCAGTTCAGATTTTTATCACTTTTCATCTGATTGGTGCTGGCTGGATTCTCTTTGGAACGGATTCAATTGAGAATGCAGGTTTTATGATTACTCAGATCCGTGATAATTTTCACGCAAGCATTTTGATTGGCAGAGATGCAGTGACCGGAGTATGGACATCGCAATTGCTGGAAGCGTATTGGAGCACCTTTGTATTTATGCTATTGGGTGCAGTTATTGTGTTCTTCCCTAAAAGAAGCACGTCATGGTTTGAGGAGAAGATTATTCACTCACCATTGCTCATACAGGCATTTCTGCTTGCTTTGTCGATATGGCTTGTAGCCCAGGCCAAATCTGCTGACTTGTCCGCTCCAATTTATTTTCAGTTTTAACCGTTTTTGTTTTTTGACGAACAGGGTTCAGTATGAAAAAGGTATTATTACTCATTATTACTTTTATGAATCTATTTTGCACAACCAATGCAGATCAAATGACACCAATTGACGAAATAATTCAATCGATAAAGCAAACTGCTGCACCTGATGCGAGAACCCGCATTTTTGCAATCACATATTCTATGCGTGGTCAGGATATAATCCTATTGGGCGAAACAACAGAGTATGAAGCTAAAACGGAATTAATTAAGCAGGTGTCTGCTGTCACTAGCGCGCAAGTTGTTGATTCTATTCGTCTACTACCTGCTGCTGAGTTGGGAAGTAAAAAGTTTGGCGTGGTCAGATTGTCCGTTGCAAATATCCGGTCTAAGCCCGAACACTCAGCGGAGTTGGCTACTCAGGCATTATTGGGAACACCAGTAAAGGTACTTGATAAAAAGGGGGGCTGGTACAGGATACAGACACCCGATGAGTATATCTCCTGGGTGGATGATGATGGAATTGAGTTAATGGACGCAGAGATGGTACAATCCTGGAATGAAAAAAAGAAGCTCATTATAACAAAAACCTATACACACTGTTATGAATCAAAAAGCTCAGAGGGGAGAATAGTATCGGATCTGACCTCAGGTTGTATCATGGCACTCGTTGGCGAAGATGGTGACTATTTTCTTGTGTCCTATCCTGACGGAAGAGCCGGATATGTTTTGAAGAGCGAATCTGCTCCATTCGATGAATACATGAGCAGAGTAGAGTTGCATGGTGAGAGTATCCTATCAATTGCGTATCGCTTTATGGGAGTACCATATCTATGGGGTGGGACTTCACCGAAAGGACTTGATTGCAGTGGTTTCACAAAGACCGTATATTTTTTACATGGAATGATTTTACAGCGTGATGCCTCTCAGCAGGTATATACTGGAATTCCGGTTGATATTTCCAGTGGGTTTGAAAAGCTGGAAAAAGGTGATCTGCTCTATTTTGGTTCTATCAATAAAACAACAGGGAAAGAGAGAATCACTCATACTGCCATTTATATTGGAGAAAGTGATTTCATTCATGCGGCCGGGTCTGTAAGAATTAACAGCCTGGATCCATCAAAGCCCCATTATTCTGAATACCGTAGGAGTACGCTCATGTACGCCAGAAGGTTTCTTGGAGCTACAGAACGGGAGGGAGTCGGCTTTATCTCCAAATCACGTTACTATCACACACTAGGAAATGAAAAATGAAACAGAATAGAAGAGATTTCCTGAAAACATCCGGACTAATAGCTGGTGCTGGAGCGCTAGGAAGCGGATATTATGACTTGTTTGCAAACACATCATCGGTGAGTATGAAAAATACCAAATTACAGTTATCATTCAGACCTTATACACTTGAGCTGCGTCACCAATTTACAATTGCGTCCAGTTCCCGCTCTACCACACCTGTTATGTTGACACAGGTAGCATATGGTGACCTTATTGGGTATGGCGAGGCTTCAATGCCGCCGTATCTGGGTGAGTCTCACGAAACCGCCACAGCATTTTTGTCGAAAGTAGATCTTTCTCCTTTTCAGAACCCATTTGATCTTGAAACTATCCTTGATTATGTCTTTGCGATTGCTCCTGGTAATTTTGCCGCAAAGGCTTCAGTCGATATTGCACTGCATGATTTAGTGGGAAAGATGCTGGGAAGACCCTGGTATGACATTTGGGGTTTTAACAAAGAAAATACACCTTATACATCGTATACTATTGGGATCGATAAACCCGATGTAGTCAGGGAGAAAACGAGAGAAGCATCTCAGTTTAAGGTACTTAAAGTGAAACTTGGCAGAGAGACTGACCGTGAAATGATAGAAACAATCCGTTCAGTCACTGATACCCCCTTATGTGTGGATGTTAACCAGGGATGGAAGGACAAGCAGGCGGCTCTTGATGAAATTCACTGGCTGAAAGAGCAGGGAGTTGTCTTTATTGAACAGCCAATGTCCAAAACGGATCCTGATGCAAATGCCTGGTTAACTCAGCATAGCCCATTGCCCATTATTGCAGATGAGGCATTGCAGGGCGTTGATGATGTGCTGAAAGCTAAGGGTGTTTACTCAGGTATCAATATTAAGCTTATGAAATGTGGTGGTATGCGTGAAGGACATAAAATGCTGACGCTTGCCCGCTCACTTGGCATGAAAATCATGGTTGGTTGTATGACAGAAACCTCTTGCGCTATTTCTGCGGCAGCACACCTTACACCGTTGGCACAATGGGCTGACCTTGATGGTGCTCTCCTTATCAGCAATGATATTTATGAGGGTACAAAGATTATTGACGGTAAAATAGTAATCGCTGATCTTCCTGGGATCGGCATTAAACCACTCTAATTCCGGAAGGAGAATAGTATGAATTATATCAGAATTTTAGTCCTCTGTTTAATTGGTGTAGCAATGCAACATTCTTTCGCTCAAGGCGTATTTCCATTCAAATACGAAAAGTATGTACTTGAAAACGGCTTTCAGTCCATTATTATTCCAGTAAAGGGGTCTGGTCTTGTATCATACTATAGTGTAGTACGTACTGGTAGCCGTGATGAATGGGAAGAAGGGAAATCCGGTTTTGCTCATTTCTTTGAACATATGATGTTCAGGGGTACAGACCGTTATCCAGGCAGTGTTTATGACAGTATCGTAACCACAATTGGAGCTGATGCAAACGCGTATACCAGTGATGACCTTACTGTATATCACCTGAATCTTGCATCCGAGCATCTTTCGACGGTAATGGATCTTGAGTCTGACAGATTTCAATTTTTGAACTATTCTGAACAGCAGTTTCAAACTGAAGCGGGTGCCGTTTATGGTGAATACAGAATGGGCAGAACAAACCCTTGGTCGGTGATGTTTGAAGAGATGCAGGATATGGCATTTGATAAACATACCTATAAGCATACAACAATCGGGTTTGAACGCGATATTAAGAATATGCCGAATATGTATGAGTTCAGTAAGTCTTTTTATCAGCGGTATTATCGGCCTGAAAATGTAGTACTCGTTCTTGTTGGCGATTTTGATCCTGAATCTGTGAAACCCATGATCAAACAATTTTACGGTGGATGGAAACCAGGATATACTGAACCTAAAATTAATCAGGAACCTGTGCAGACTGCTGCAAGGAAAAAGGAAATTGTGTATGATGGCAAAACACTTCCAATGGTCATGATCGGGTATAAAACTGATGCATTTGATGTCCAAAATAAAAATTTCATGGCGACA
>JAEXTR010000326.1 GCA_023406915.1 Bacteroidota bacterium | reverse complement strand
ATTTCAGGGTGGTGTCAGGGTTCTTCAATAGGCGTCGTTGATGTAAACGGAGATGGAGTTGATGATTTATGCATGAAGCGATATATAAATAACGGAACAAACAAGTATCATAATTGCATCCATTATGGGAAGCAAGGAGAGATTGACACAATTCCGAGTCTAATTTTTACTTATGCGTCAGGTTCTGTCGGTATTGATGCAAAGGGATATACCATTGGAGATTTAAACGGTGACGGGTGGAATGATATACTTTTCAGTGCAGGTATTTATTACACCACTTTCCGTCTTGGTGGTCCCCGGGTAAGCAATACAAATATGGCAGGTGTAAGAGGATTCAGTGGCGTAGAGAATAGCGTCCGAAGAGCAATGGCTTTTGATGATGTCAACAAGGATGGTGCAATGGAGGTAATACTGAACTTTCCTGGAGGAGGGGGTTACCCTCCTGGATCAGCCGCTTACATTTTTATAGTAAAAGGTGACAAGCGTTGGGTGGTAAGTGTTCAGGATGAGGCAGATATCCTCAGCAAGAGCAAAGATATGGGGCTGAACATTTATCCAAATCCCTCAAACGGTGGCAGCAGGATTGTGTATTATCCAGCAGGGTATGGAGTTACGAGAATGACAGTGTATAATATTACCGGGGAAAGAATGTGTGAATTGATGAATGAGTACAGGGACCCTGAGAAGTCCGAAATTTATTTTAATCCAGCTGCATATGGGTTGTCAGCAGGAGTATACTTTATAAGAATTGAGCAAAAGGATGAAAAGAGCGGAAAATATCATAGCGGTACCATTAAATACACATTTCTGAAATAGTAATGCATCTTCTGGTCAGGGGAAGGGATTCTCATCAACGCCCCCACTTAGAATGTGCTGAATGACGTGATGTGAACACAGTTTCTGAATTCTTCCCCTAAATGCGCAATTCCGAATCAAAACCCTGATTTTCCATCCCTGCTGTATCCAACGCAAAAAGTGGTATATTACCATCTTGTTTTTATTGATTTATGCGATGATTGAACCAAAAATATTTTATAGAAAACTCGACTTGCTGCTTGCAAAACTCGGCAGACAGAAATCCGGCAAACCCTTCTTTTTTGCCGTAGCAAAAGAATTAGAAAACACTTTCGGTGCAGACCTGAAGATTTCCAACGGAAGGGTTTATGAGGAAGGGGACGACGGTTTTAAGCTGATCTACCCCGAAGTAATCCTCACCAAACACTTTACAAAAAAGCTTGACTTTGAGAACCCTGCCGTTGAAGGGCTGATCATTTCCAAAACATACATTTTTGATGATCCTTCATTTTCAATTGATGCGCGTATCAGCAATCAGCCTGAATATGCTATCCCTGCGGCGTTCACGGTAAACTCCCCCGAACAGCGATATATTTTCGTGTTTGAGCTGAAATCAGGCTGGGTAAGGGAAGAAGTCGAATTCTGTCTGAACGCGGTAAGGCGTGCCGTGAATTATCGGCTGTTCTCTGAAGCGGTCAAGAGTGAGATGGAACAGGCGGCAAGGATACAGCAAAGTCTTCTGCCTTCTGCGATGCCCGATATCCATGGGTTTGATATCGCAGCAAAATCACGTCCCGCTGAAATGGTGGGCGGTGATATGTATGATTTTTATGAGTTTGAGGATGGAAACTTTGGCGTTGCCGTTGGTGATGCCTCTGGTCACGGCTTGCCGGCTGCATTGCTGGTGCGTGACGTGGTAACCGGACTGCGGATGGGACTGGAGCGCCATTTCCGGATGGATTACACTCTGAAAAAACTGAACAATGTGATCTATCGGGGCGGTTATTCCACCAGCTTTATTTCCCTTTTCTATTGCGAAATTGAGAAAAACGGAGTTGTGTTCTATGTGAATGCCGGACATCCTGCTCCGTTCATAATTCATACTGATGGATCATACTCAAACCTTGAGGCTACCGGACTGATTTTCGGTGCCTTCAAGCATATCGATCTTCAGCGCAAATACGCCGAAATGGAACATGGAAGCATTCTGGTATTGTACAGCGATGGTATGTTTGAACGGATGAATTCCCGCGGTGAGGAGTTTGGCATTGAAAAACTGAAAGAGATTATCAGTGCCCGGAAAAATGAAACCGCATCGCAGATGGTGGATGCGGTCTTTCAGGAACTTGAAAAATATGGCGTCAGCACCGAATGGGAAGACGATGCCACGCTGGTAGTACTGAAGAGATTATAGGGTACCGAACGTACGGTCGCCTGCATCTCCAAGTCCGGGAAGAATATACCCGTTTTCATTCAACTGTCTGTCGAGTGCAGCCGTGTAAATAAGCACATCAGGATGGTCTCCGTACACACGTTCAACCCCTTCAGGGGCACAGATCAGGGTTGATAGCAGTACATCCTTTGCACCTTTTTCCTTCAGATAGGTAATTGCTGCAGAAGCGCTGCCGCCGGTTGCGAGCATAGGGTCAAGCAAAATGACCACAGACGATTCAAGATTTTTTGGGGTTTTATAGTAGTAGTCAATCGGTTGCAGGGTATCTTCATCCCGCCTGAGGCCGATATGGCCGACTCTGGCATCAGGCATCATTTCCAGAAAAGAATTTACCAGACTCAGACCTGCCCTCAATACAGGCACCAGCACAATAGACTTGCTCAGATAATAACCGGTGGTTATTTCGAGCGGTGTTTCCACATCCATTTCAGCCAGTTTGAATTTTTTACTGATTTCTATTGCCAGGGTATACGCAATTCTGCGAAGCGCGTTCCTGAATTCTGTGGTGTCAGTGCCTTTTTTCCTCAGAATTGTTAGGTCTCTCAGTACAAGAGGGTTTTCCGTAATCGTAAGGTTTTTCACACATTCCTCAAGTTGTTTTTTTCTCTGCCGAAAAATACCACTCCTGAACGGATATAAAAATTTTTTGGTGGATTAGGGGGGGGATACACAAATAGATGTCTCACCCTTGGTTGACTACTATGAAAAACTGCCATCAGGTTTTCATGGTATACCTGTGACATTTCAATTTTGCTGTACCACTGAATTTTCTCCTGTGATTATGTGAAATTCCCCTTTTTTTACCATTTTGCAATTTGTATTTCTGTTTACTTTCATGTCATGAACCCCGATAACCGGAGACTCTATGATTGTTGATTCTTTAGAACATTGTACTACCTCCATCCCATGCCATCCCCGGTTCGGGAAGGCATTTGCCTTCCTTTCCCGTACCGATCTTGCTGCATTGCCTGAAGGGAAGTATCCTGTTGAGGGGGATGACCTGTTTGTGCTGATAGTAAAAGCGAAGGGAAAGGGTGCCAGTGCCGCCCAGCTTGAAGTGCACAGAGATTTTATCGACATTCAGTATGTAATCGGGGGAAAAGACACTTTTGGTTTCGCCCACTTGTCTCAATGTACTGCACCTGTTGCTCCCTTTGATACTGAGAAGGATATTCAGTTTTTTACTGATCATCCGGTAACTTATATCGATGTTTTCCCGGGAAGTTTTCTTATCGCATTTCCGCAGGATGCCCATGCACCAATGGCGAATGATGAACCTTTTATTCATAAAGCCATTGTGAAGGTAAGAGTCTGAACATGAATCACCACCACTTAGTTGTTTCAACGCCCGGTTTATGGGCTGGAGGTAAAGGATGAACCTCACTTCTATTATCGTACTGAGTATCGCTTTCCTTGTGTTTACCATCAGTATGTATGCAGTTTATTTTTCACGGAACAAGAAAAAACCAGAGTCCCCCAGGCAGCCAGTTCCGCAGTCAGACCTTGAAGCCCAGTTGCGATCAGAGGTCAACAGTCTTAACAGACGGATTGATGAACTGCAGGAAACTATCCGCTCACTGAAGACCACCAATAAATCATTGCAGCAGATGAACCGTCAGCTTGAGGACGAACGGTTTCAGCTAAAAAAACAGATCAAGCACATTGAGGAGTTGCAAAAGCGGAAAAGTGAGATATTTGCGCAATACTCCCACGACATCAAGAATCCCGCAGGGATGATCAAGAATATCGTGGAACTGCTGGATAATTATGAATTGACAGTCGAGCAGCAGAAAGAAATGATGCGGAACATCTTTAATACTGCTGATAAGATTGTGAAGCTTTCCATCGAACTGAGTAAGTTTTTGGTGGTTGAATCTCCTGATGCCAAGTATGAATTCAAGCGGCATCAGCTTGCCCCGATTGTGCAGAAAGTCTATGCGGAATCATTGCTGAACTCGAAAAAGAAACGTCAGGAAATAAAACTGATGGTGGAGTCAGGATTACCTGATGTGGGTGTAGATGATGATAAGATCGAAGAGGCAATAAGGAATTATGTAGATAATGCTATCAAGTTTTCTCCTCTTGAAAAACAGATTGAGATGAAGCTCTTCAAAGACGGGAACATGGTCGCCTTTGAGGTACTGGATGATGGTCCCGGTCTGCCTGAGGAAGATATTAAAAACGCTTTCAAAAAAGGTGGAAGGCTTTCTGCTAAACCTACCGGGGGTGAGGAAAGCACTGGACTTGGATTGTGGGTAGTAAGAAAAATTATTGAAGACCACCGCGGGAATGTGTATATAAAGCATAACCCTTCAAAGGGTCTCGTCTTTGGTTTCCGTCTTCCTGTACCCGATGATCCGGCATGGCTCCGGAATCAGAGCGGTGCCTGAGTGAAATTCCATCCCCAACTGATCACCAGTGTGACCGGTATTCTTCTGGAATGGATGAAAACCGGAAGATATATCGATCAGTTGATCGAAAGTGATTTTAGAGGCAATAAACGTCGTGGTGCCAATGACCGCAGATTTATTGCCCAGATGACCTATGATGCCGTCCGCTACTGGCGCCTGCTCTGGACTGTGGCTGGGAAAGAGCCAACCCCTGAACCTGAATCTGTACACACTATTCTTGCTGTTCTGTTTCTGATAAAGGAAAAAAGCATTCCTCCCCTGCGTGAATTTGCCGGACTCCCGATTGATGATTATAAAAAAAGATATGAAGAAAGCCTGACTGATCGCTCCCTCAGGGAGTCAATTCCTGAGTGGCTTGATCAATACGGCGTGGCACAGTTACAGGAGCGCTGGGATGCTGAAGCAGTTGCCATGAATGATCCCGCACCTGTAGTAATCCGCGTCAACCTGCTGAAGACCGATCTTGCATCACTCCGGGCAGAATTGGCGGAGGAGGGTGTTCAAACAACACAGAGTGACCTTGCTGACGCAGGCCTTGTTCTAACAGAACGCAAAAACGTATTTGCACTCCCTCAGTTTCGTGATGGAAAGTTTGAGGTGCAGGATACTGCTTCGCAGCTGGTAGCTCCCTTTATGGAAGTGCAGCCAGGTATGCGCGTGATTGATGCGTGTGCAGGTGCAGGGGGCAAGACGCTCCATATTGCAACCCTGATGCGTAACAAGGGGCGTGTGATTGCCATGGACGTCAGCGAGGCTAAGTTGCGGGAATTAAGACGCCGCCATCGCAGGCAGGGAATCGATATCATTCAAACCAGGCAGATTGTAACTCAGAAGGATATCCAGCGCCTTTCAGAAGGTGCTGACCGGGTGTTGCTTGACGTCCCATGCAGCGGTTCTGGCGTGATCAGGCGGAATCCCGACACGAAATGGAAGCTGACATTGGAGAAAATCGGTCTCCTTATTCAGGAGCAGCGGGAAATCCTAACCCGATACTCCCGCATGGTGAAACCCGGCGGGAAACTGATTTATGCAACATGCAGCCTTTTTCCTGCTGAAAATCAGGAAAATGTCGCTTTCTTTCTTCAACATCACCCCGGATTTCTTCTCGAAACTGAGTCCGTCCTCACCCCTGCCTCTAATGGAACTGACGGCTTCTATATGGCACGGCTGAAAAGACAGTAATCACTCCGAAAATCACCCACTCTTGTATCATCCCCTGTAACTCATTATTTTTGAGATAGTTATAAAACTTTTATAAAGTTTTAGTTAACTGTACGCCTCTAATTGATGATATAATATCGCAAAAGCCTTCTAAACCCTTTAATTCAAAAGATTTAGAGCATTTTTTTCAAAAATAATGCTTGACTTTTCCCGGATTCTTTCCTAAGTTGTGGAGGAAAGTGGAAGAAAGTGGTAGAAAAGGTTTTTAAGTGTTTTACGGTCAATACTCCCATAATTTAGATGATAAGAATCGTCTTATCATACCTGCCCGGTTTATGAAGCTCCTCACTCCGGCAGCTGATGAGACCCTCTTTATGACGAGAGGGTTCGGGGGTGGAGACTGTATTAGCTTTTTCCCCAAAGATTCCTGGGAGGAGCTTGAATCTAAATTCAAGACCCTTAACTTTTTTCAGCCCAGAGAATCACGGTTTTTGCGTGAAATGTATATGTATACCTTTGATGCAAAAATCGACAGACAAAACAGGATTTTGGTGCCGCAGACACTGCTTGACCTTGCACGTATCAAAGATGATGTAATTCTGGTTGGCTCCGGTCCCCGTTTTGAAGCCTGGAATCCAGCTGTCTTTGAGGAATACCTCAACAGCGGAACCGAAACTTTTGACCAGACTACTGAAATTGTGATGAAAATCTGATGGAGCAGATACATAATCCAGTGCTGTTAAAAGAATCAGCCGATCTGCTGATTACAAACACGGACGGCGTTTATTTTGACGGTACCATCGGATTCGGAGGTCATGCTCAACACTTCCTCTCGCTGCTGTCAGCTAAAGCTCTTTACCTCGGAACAGACAGCGACATTACTGCTTTTGAATTTTGCAAAGAAAAATTTGCCGGAGATAACCGAGTGAAGCTGTTTAACTTTAATTTTTCGCGAGTTGACACGGTTGCAAAAATCTCTTCAACCCCCAAGGTTGACGGGGTATTTGCAGACTTGGGGGTTTCCTCTTATCAGTTTGATGATCCGAAAGCCGGGTTTACTTATCGAACTGAATCAGTCCTTGACCTCAGACTTGACAAATCAAATCCCCTTACTGCCGAAGAAGTGGTCAATACGCTCGGAGAAGAAGAATTGGTGAGGATATTGAGGGAGTATGGAGAAGAAAGGAACGCAAAACTCATTGCCCGCAGAATCGTTGAAAAAAGAAAAAGCATTAGAATAACGACCACCAAAGAACTTGCGGCAATCGTTGAAGACCTGACCCCTGTACCGTATCGCGTGAAATCACTTTCACGGGTATTTCAGGCTCTTCGTATTTATGTAAATGATGAATTGCAAGTGTTGAAGGAGTTTTTGCAGCGCGGACTCAATGCTCTGAAACCAGGGGGAAGAATCGCAGTCATCAGTTATCACTCTCTTGAAGACAGAATTGTAAAGGAATTTTTAAGACAAGAAGAGCGTCCCTGTACGTGCCCATCATATTTCCCAATCTGCACGTGTGGGAAGAAGAGTACAGTGAAAATTGTTACCAGAAAACCTGTTACTCCTTCTGAAGAAGAATTGCAGGCGAACAGAAGATCCAGAAGCGCAAAACTAAGGGTTGCTGAGAAGCTATGAGAAAGAGCTATAAAAAGCATCTGGGAGCTGGAATAGCTGTTATGATAACGACTTTTTTTCTGCTCGTTGTTTACGTGGGAGCCGGTCTTGAAATTAGCCGCCTGATCAAGGAAAAGGAATCCCTGAAATCCCAGATCCGGCTGAATATCGATGAAAATGTCGCGCTGACAGCGAGGTATCAGTACCTTTGCCTTGAGGAGTTCATTGTTCCGAAGGCAATGGCAATCGGGCTCACGCTTCCTGAGGAGAAACCTTCTGAAATCAGAATCCAAAAGCGGGAAATTGAAAGATTGGAACAGGTCATCAATGGTAAAAAATAGAGCTGTTCTCATTGTCGTCTTTGTGGCCGCCGGTTTCCTCTTTCTCTTAGGAAAGCTCTTTGTACTTCAGGTTCTGAAACATGAAGAATATAGTTTCAGGGCAGACAACCAGCAGATGCGTACGGAAGATGTCAATGCTGAGCGGGGAATGATTTTCGACCGGGATAATGTGCTGCTGGCGTACAGCAAGCATTATACCTCTTTCTATCTGTATATGCCGCTCGCACGTAAATCACCGGAGAAAAAAGTTGAACGATTGCTCAGTGCCTATGCCAATGTAACAGGCAAGCCCATAACTCATTACCGTGATTTACTGAACAATGATGAAAGAAATGTTTGTCTTGAGAAAAAGCTCTCCGGTGATGCAGTGATTCGCCTGAAGGATTTTCACAGTGACATGGTTGTATATCAGGATGAACCTGAGAGAGTGTACCCATTTGGCAATCTTGCCTCCCATATTATCGGCTTTGTAAACTCAGGTCATGCTGGTGTAGATGGAGTAGAAAAAGCGTGTGATCAGCACCTGTCCGGTAAAAAAGGTACACGGGTTGTAGTGAATGACGTGAGCGGTAGAATTGTAACGGTCATGGAGGAGGAGGCAATTAATCCGGTACAGGGTAACAGTGTTGTGCTTACAATTGACCGGAACATCCAGGCAATTCTGGAAGAAGAATTGAAGGCTGGTGCAGAAGGTTCTGATGCTGATTATGCTGTTGGTCTCGTTATGGATCCCCGCAATGGAGAGATTCTGGCAATGGCTAGCAGTGATGCTTATGACCTGAATAATGTTTCTGCAACAGATGCAGAGAGCCGCCGGAATAAGCTGATTTCAGATATCTATGAGCCCGGTTCTACCTTTAAGGCTATTGCGCTTTCAGCCTTTCTTGATGCAGGTATTTGCAGACCTGATGAATCCCTTTTTTGTGAAAATGGCAAGTTCGAGCATCATGGCAGAGTGATCAAGGATGTACATCCCTATGGCGATCTCACTGTCGAAGGTGTGCTAGCTAAATCAAGCAATATCGGTATGGCAAAGCTTTCCGACAGATTAAACTCAGAAGTATTTTATAAGTATCTGCGGGGATATGGGTTCGGAAATTTTACCAACGTGGCACTGCCGGGTGAAGTCAGAGGCATCCTGAGAAACCCTACCCGTTGGAATGTAATGTCAAAAGGATCACTCTCATACGGATATGAAGTCTCTGTGACGCCTATTCAGATGGCGGCTGCATACGCAGCACTTATTAACGGCGGTACATTGTACGAACCGAAAATTATTCAAAAAGAGATAGAAAGCGGTACCGGTGCAGAGTATGTCTATCAGGCCCAGCCGATCAGAAAAGTGATCTCTGAGAAGACATCGCAAACAATGCGGAACCTGATGATCAGCGTAGTGGAAGAGGGTACTGCCAAAGCAGCAAAGATTGAGGGTGTTACAATCGGTGGTAAAACCGGAACATCAAGAAGAAATGTTGGTGGGAAATATACCGGGAATCACTATGCAAGCTTTATTGGCTTCTTTCCTGCTGAACAGCCTGAATACCTGATACTGGTCATGGTGAACAATCCCAAGGCGGGGGGCTCAAGCGGCGGCGCCAATGCAGCTCCGATTTTTAAAAGAGTGGCTGAGAGAATCCTGCACAAGGATACCTATGTGCCAAAAACCGATGAAGAAATTGAAAAGAAAAAAGATACCGTAAAGCAGAAGAAAAAAGATGACGAGCGGGTGGAAGAAGAGAAGCACATTCCAATCTATGTAGCACGCAACCTCAAGGGGTTGAAGATTAAGGAGAACGGTTTAATGCCTGACCTCACTGGACTCACCGTCCGGGATGCCGGCATAGTGGCTAATAAAATTGGTCTTTCCGTTCAGGTGCAGGGATCGGGAAGAGTGACTCAGCAAAGCATCAGCTATGGTGCCTCCTATAAAAAAGGAGGTGTGGTGACACTTACGGCATCAAACAATGAAAATTTTGGAGCAATCGTTTACTGATGGAATTAACAAAGCTATTAAATAGTGTGAAAGTTATACAGGTTTCGGGCGAAACTTTGCGGCGGGAGGTAAGTTCTGTACATTTTGACTCCCGCCGTGTAGGTCCCTATTCCTTGTATGTTGCCGTAAAAGGACTGGTGACTGATGGTCACCGGTTTGTAATGGATGCAATTGCAAATGGTGCATGCGCAATCGTGGTGGAAGACGAGAATGCTCTTCCTTCACAGATGGCAATCAGAATGAATGTAGTCAAAATCGTGGTCAAGGATACCCGTAAGGCACTTGCCGAGTTTGCTAATGCTCTGTATGGTTCACCTTCTGAGAAGCTGAATTTGATTGGTGTTACCGGCACGAAGGGAAAGACTACAACAACGTATCTCATAAAGAGTGCATTAACCACAGGCGATGTTAAGGGTGTCCTGATGGGATCAATTGCAAATTTTGTAGGAGATACAGAGTATCCCGCTACTCATACCACACCTGAGTCTCCTCAGATCAATGATTTACTCAGAAGAGCGAATGATGCCGGATATACATTTGGAGTCATGGAAGCCTCCTCGCATTCACTATCATTGCACAGGGTGCATAAGCTCCGTTTCAAAGTAGCCGTTTTCACGAATCTTGGTTCAGACCACCTTGATTTTCACAAAACCCGTGAAGATTATTTAGCAGCGAAAAAGATACTGTTTGATGGGCTTGATCAGGATGCGTTCGCACTTGTCAATGCCGATGATGAAAACTCCCAGGCAATTATCAGAGATACCCGTGCAACAGTAAAAACATACGGGTTTGCTGAAGGTGCGGACTTTAGAATCACTGCCAGCGAGTCAGGCTTTGCGGGTACCCGCGTTACCGTCACGTATGAGGGTGCTGAATACATCATTCACTCAAAGCTGCCCGGACATTTTAACAGTCATAATGTGACTGCAGCATTTGCTGCCGGCATTGTACTTGGAAAAGCACCTGAAGCAGTGATTGCAGGAATTGAAACTCTGAAGAGTGTACCTGGCAGATTCAATGTTGTATCAAAGGGTGACCGTCAGGTGGTAATCGATTTCTCTCATACCACTGAAAGTCTTGAGCAGGCACTCATCAGTCTTCGCAAGCTCGTGGGAAGTGACCGTGAACTGATTACAGTCTTTGGATGCGGCGGTGAGCGTGATAAGTTTAAGAGACCTGCAATGGGCAGAGTTGCTTCTGAGATGAGTACCAGAGTCATCATCACTTCAGATAATCCGCGTGGTGAAGAGCCAATGTCCATCATTAATGATATCCTCAATGGAATCAGTACGAATAACTATGTTGTAGTCCCTGACAGACGGGAAGCAATTAAAAGAGCTATTCTGGAATCTTCTCCCAATGCAGTGATCCTGCTGGCTGGAAAAGGAAATGAGCCGTATCAGATCATTGGTGACCAGAAGCTTCCGTTTCTGGATGAAGAGGTTGCACAACAATATTTGAATGAAGTATAGCATGAAAAAGATCAGCATCACTCTACAGGATATTTTTGATTTGCCCGGTGCAGAGATTGTGCATCCGGAGTTACTGAAATCAATCAATATGGTTTCCATCGATAGCAGAACAGTGAAAAAAGGCGGATTGTATGTGGCAATAAAGGGCGAAAAGCACGACGGACATACGTTTGTGGAATCTGCTTTCGAAAACGGTGCATCAGCAGTAATGATAAAAAGCAGTCAGTACAAAAAATTCAGTCACCTGGAAAAGCCGCTGATTCTTGTAAGTGATACCGTAAAAAGCTTAGGTGATCTTGCAAAGGTATGGCGCAGCAAGCTTGATGCAATGGTGATTGCAATTACTGGCAGCAATGGAAAAACCGGAACCAAGGATTATGCAGCCACCATCCTGTCTTCGCTGGGTAAGGTGACAGCAACAGTTGCAAACAATAATAATCATATCGGGGTGCCACTGACACTCTTTTCTGCCAAAGGTACTGACCAGTATGTGGTTGCTGAGGCGGGAACAAATCACTTTGGAGAAATTCCCTATACTGCTGCTATTGCACAACCGGATATTGCACTGATTACCAATATCGGTGATTCGCACCTTGAATTCCTGCAGGACAGAATAGGTGTGCTGAAGGAAAAGTCAGCCTTGTTTGATGCAGCTGCTGCACACGGTGGACTGGTAGTAGTAAATATTGACGATCCCCTGTTGAAAAAACTGGTGAAGCGCTATCCGAAAGTGATGACGTACGGTACCAGTGATGGGGCTGATGTAAAAGGCGTCATCGATGGACCAGATGCATTTGGCAAAACTACCCTGACTATACAGTACAAAAAGAAAAAAGCAGTATTGATTCCGCCCGTTGCCGGATGGCATAATGCCTTTAACGTACTTGCAGCATGTGCTGCAGCCCTGGCAGCAGGAGCTGGATTGGATGCGTTGAAAAAGGGTGTAGCCAAATTGAAAGCACCAAAGCAACGCCTGAATATAACTGAGCTAAAGTCACTCGTCCTGATTGATGACACGTATAATGCCAATCCTGCATCCATGAAGGCAGGGATTGAGTTCGCAGCAGCGATTTATCCTGAAAAGAAAAAGTATTTGGTCCTGGGTGATATGTTTGAACTCGGTGATGATGCGGTTGTAAGACATCAGGAACTCGCCAAACTAAAGGCATTCAAAAGCATAACCATGACGCTGACAGTGGGGAAAGGTATGCTCCACCTGAATGAAGCGCTGGTGAAAAAGGGAATGGATGCGAAGCATTTTTCTTCTCCGGCAAAGCTTTTATCATTCCTTTCGAAGTCTGATTTTCAGAATGCAGTGGTGCTTGTGAAAGGATCACGTGGCATGAAGATGGAGACCTATATTCCAGCAATTATTGGTGGGGTGAAATAGGCAATGCTCTACTACCTGTTTGAATATATTAACCGTGAATTCAGCCCTCCTGGGTTCGATGTCTTCAGGTTTCTTACCTTCAGATCAGCATTGGCAGCGATAACTGCCCTTGTGATTGCATTTTATTTCGGTCCTAAACTGATAGCCTATCTGCAAAAAAAGCAGATAGGTGAGTCTGCTAAACTTGAAGCTCCCGAGGGGCACCGGAAAAAAGCCGGAACACCAACGATGGGTGGTCTGATTATCCTCGCCTCTGTCACCATTCCGGTGTTATTGTGGGGTGATATTCTCAGTATCTATATCATCCTTATCCTTGGAGGAACCTTATGGCTCGGGGCTGTGGGGTTTGTTGATGATTACTTCAAAGTGGTTAAAAAATATAAGAAAGGTCTTATCGCCCGTTATAAACTGCTCGGACAATTTCTGATTGGCCTGATCGTAGGTCTGGTAATCTACTTTGCTCCTCAATTTGATGGGGTAGCCACACTGACGACGATACCGTTCTTTAAAAACCTGAACCTTGACCTTTCCATGTTTTACGTGCCAGCCATCATCTTCGTGATCATGGCTACTTCTAATGCTGTGAACCTTAGTGATGGGTTGGATGGACTGGCAATCGGACTGATTATCATAGTGATGCTGGCTCTCGCGATTGTTGCGTATGTGAGTGGCAATGCCATTTACTCCAACTATCTCAATATCATTTTCTTACCCGGTTCAGGTGAACTGACCGTGTTCATTGCTGCGCTGATTGGTGCTTCTCTTGGCTTCCTCTGGTTCAATTTTTATCCGGCACAGATATTCATGGGGGATACCGGTTCGCTCGCTCTCGGAGGCGCATTTGGCATACTCGCCGTGCTGATCAAGAAGGAATTGTTGATACCAATATTGGGTGCAGTATTCTTTATGGAGACCCTGTCGGTTATCATTCAGACAACCTATTTCAAATATACCAAGAAGCGCACGGGCGAGGGAAAACGGGTCTTCAAAATGGCTCCGATTCACCATCATTTTGAATTGTGCGGATGGCAGGAACCGAAGATCGTCATAAGGTTTTATATCCTGGGTATCATTTTTGCAATCATCAGTCTGGCGTCATTTAAAATCAGATAAGTATGAAGTTAGAAAACAAAAAAGTGACTATTATCGGCGCGGTCAGAAGCGGTGAAGCCGCTGCCTTACTGCTGAAAAAGCTGGGTGCAATCCCATTCGTAAGCGATATGGCGTCACAGGAAAAAATCGAAAAAGCCGTAGAGACTTTCAGGCGTGAGGGGATATCGTTTGAAACCGGCGGACACACCGATCGTGTGTATGATGCAGATATAATGATTGTCAGCCCTGGTGTACCTTCAGATGCTCCTATAGTGGTTGAAGCAAAAAAGCGTGATATCAGAGTTATCAGTGAGATTGAGCTAGCCTGGTCATTATGTAATGCCTCAGTGGTAGCAATTACCGGTACAAACGGCAAAACAACAACAACTGCACTTATGGAACACATCTTCCTGTGCGCAGGTAAAGCAGCAAAGGCTGCAGGGAATATCGGCGTTCCCTTTTCTTCACTCTGTCTGGATACGCTTGCTGACGGCGTAGTGGCGCTTGAAGTATCAAGCTTTCAGTTGGACACTATTGACAGTTTTAAGCCATCAGTATCGATGATACTGAATATTACTCCAGATCACCTGAACAGATATGAAAACAGTTTTGCTCAGTATGCTGCATCAAAACACCGTATCACCATGAACCAGGATGCCACTGACTTACTGATATTGAACGCAGATGATCCAGGGTTACACCAGTTTCCGCCAACAACCCGCGCGACGGTAATGCAGTTTTCTATGGAGCAAAAAATCACCGATGGTGCTTATACCGAAAATGGTTTTTTGATCTGCGCCCGCGATGGTAAAGAAATGTTCCGCTTTGAACTAGCTCTGGCTACTTTGAGGGGGCCACATAATGCAATGACCATGATGGCAGCTGCTATTGCTGCATTGTGGATGGGAGTTACCGCCGAAAGTCTGACGGATGCGCTCCGGTCTTTCCCGGGTGTAGAGCACCGGATTGAGGATTGTGGTGAAAAGAATGGGATCAGATTTATCAACGATTCCAAGGCAACTAATGTCGATTCTGTATGGTATGCACTCGGTAGCTTTAATTACCCGATTTACC
>JAEXTR010000277.1 GCA_023406915.1 Bacteroidota bacterium | reverse complement strand
GCTACCATACTCTGGTATACACACACATCACCTGCCTGGAGGAAGTATTGCTTCTTCAGTATTCTCCGTTCGGTGATATAGCCAAGAAACTGCTGTTGTTCTTTTTCAGTAAGCGTGATATGTCTGGAAACATAATCCAAAATTGCCTGATACATAGAAGGTTTCCTTTCGATACTGAAAACTATTCAAAAGTCAGCACATCTCATAACATGAAGCGTCCCGTTCGGGAAAATGCTTTCGGTCAATAAATAATCACTTTTTATTTTTTTCTTGACATCCAGCCCTTGGTGCATTATCTTAGCGTCATGAATTTTTCAAAAACCAATAGCGTCAATACTTGGTGGTGGAGCAAGACTGCTCTGCCGCGCTAAAGGTATATCTGATTTTCTTATCTATAAACCGTGGCCGGTAATACTGTCACGGTTTTTTTTATTCCCAGCAATTACATTCCCGCGGCAGTTATTACCTGGCAAAAATAACAGGAGTACACTGTCATGAACAATCAAAAAATCTTCTTTCTAGATCAGAAGGATATTCCGCGTTACTACTATAATATCTATGCCGATCTGCCGGTCCCGGTAGACCCTCCGCTGCATCCGGGAACCAAAGAACCTGTCGGTCCGGCAGATTTGTCAGCGATCTTCCCAATGGAACTGATCAGGCAGGAAGTGACACAGGAGAGGTTTGTCGAAATCCCTGATGAAGTGAGGGAATATTACCAATTAAGCAGACCCACGCCACTCATCAGGGCAACGCATCTGGAAAAGGCGCTGAAAACTCCGGCTAAAATCTTCTATAAATATGAAGGTGCGAATCCTTCCGGAAGCCACAAAACAAACACGTCCATTGCACAGGCGTACTATAACCGCGAGGCGGGGATAAAGCGCCTTGTTACCGAAACCGGAGCCGGGCAGTGGGGCTCATCTCTTGCACTTGCATGCAAGAGGTTTGGGTTGGAATGTGAGGTGTTTATGGTTAAAGTAAGCTACCATCAAAAGCCCTATCGAAAAACATTTATGAAGCTGTTTGATGCAACTGTCCATCCAAGTCCCACTTCGCTGACTGCAGCCGGAAGGGCGGTCCTCACCGCTGACCCTGACTCACCTGGTTCACTCGGTATCGCCATCAGTGAGGCGATTGAGATGGCTTTGCAAAGAGATGATACCAATTATAGCCTTGGAAGCGTACTGAATTTTGTATTGCTGCATCAGACAGTGATAGGTGAAGAAGCACGACTGCAGATGGAGCTTGCTGATGCTTATCCTGATATCGTCATTGGTTGCGTTGGTGGTGGAAGCAGTTTTGCCGGACTCGCATTTCCATTTCTGAGAGATAAACTGACCAGGGGCGCCCCGATTGAAGTAATTGGGGTTGAACCGGCATCCTGTCCCACCCTGACCCGGGGGTCCTACTCCTATGATTTTGGTGATGAAGCCGGTCTGACTCCACTGATGAAAATGTACACCCTTGGTCATAAGTTTATCCCGGATAAAATTCACGCCGGTGGTTTAAGATACCATGGTGCTGCTCCCTCAGTGTCTCTGTTAAAGCACCACGGATTCATTGGTGCATCAGCATATGCGCAGCAGGAGGTTTTTGCAGCCGCACAATTGTTTGCACAGTATGAGGGTATTATTCCCGCCCCTGAAAGCGCACATGGAATCTGCGAAGTAATGAAACAAGCAGAGAAGTGCCGTATCAATGGTGAGCAGAAGACTATTCTGTTCAATCTCTCGGGTCACGGATTCCTTGATCTGGGATCATATGCAGCGTATCTGGATGGTGAACTTGATGTCAGCATGAATGATGCGGTTCGGGCTTAATCTTTTTGTTGGTTGATGATAGTGTTGTTGTTCGCGCCGGGTAACCGGCGCTTTTTTTGAAGATAGCTACTATATTTTCATTTATTTTTTCTTAACCTTTTTTTGTATGTTGCCCACCTCAGTCCCCACAACAAAACAAAAGAGGTCAGTATGAAAAAAGTGTTTTTCCTTTTCATCTTGCTTTTCGCAGCATTCCTCCCCCTGCAAGCACAGGATGGTGGAACCGATCCCATGATGCAAAAATGGATGGAATATATGACTCCCGGTCCTGAGCAGGAACACATGGCAAAGTCTGCTGGAGAATGGAAAACAGAGATGAAAATGTGGATGGCTCCGGATACAGAACCTACTGTTTCAACCGGGAAATCAGTTTCAGAGGTGCTGTTGGGTGGTAGATATCTGCAAACCAAATATTTTGGCGATTACAATGGTATGCCCATGGAAGGCATCGCACTTGAAGCCTATGATAAGGGGCGCAAAGTGTTCATTTCAACCTGGATCGATAACTTTGGTACCGGTGTTATGTACATGGAAGGCACTTATCTGAAGGACTCAAAACAGATTGAATACACAGGTAAAATGTATGATCCTATTGCTGAAAAAATGGTTCCTGTAAGAGAGCTTATCACTCCAATAGATAACGACCACTCCAAAATGGAAATGTTTACGACTGATGAGAATGGTAAGGAATGGCGAACTATGCTTATCGAGTATAGCCGCATGAAGTAATGTTTTCCTGTTGTCCCTCTGCCTGGCAGGGGGACAACAATTTTATTGCCTCCCTTTTTACTGAATTCTGTATCTTTACTGAAAAGAAAATCGGAATTTACCCATGACTACCCGGCTGCTTCTCTTTCTGCTCCTGATCACAGGTTGTAATCTTTTCCCATGCACTACGGTGCTTGTTTCAGGAAAAGCTACCCCCGATGGAAGACCCCTCCTTCTAAAAAACCGTGATTCTGATGAGATCAGAAACAGGCTACTTTTTTTCAAGGATGGCAAGTACACATATTACGGCCTCGTAAATTCTAAAGACCTTGACGGAAAAGAAGTGTGGGGCGGTTTCAACAGTGCTGGCTTTGCAATCATTAATTCTGCATCCTACAATCTGAAAATCAATGATACCTCCAAACTTGCTGACCGTGAAGGAATTGTGATGAAACTTGCACTTCAGCAATGTGCAACCCTCGAAGACTTTGAACAGTTGTTATTCCAACTCCCAAAACCAATGGGAGTAGAAGCCAACTTCGGTGTTATTGATGCGATGGGAGGTGCCGCCTACTATGAGACTGATAACTACACGTTCCGGAAGTTTGACGTAAATGACCCTACCGTCGCACCCGACGGGTATCTTATCAGAACAAACTACTCCGTTTGTGGACTTGCTGGGGATGGAATGGGCCATATTCGCTATGAGACAACGGTTGCCTATTTGCAGGAACAGTTCGACGACCAGAAGCTTGACTTCAACGATCTTATTACTGAACTCCCAAGACTTTTAAGACACTCTCTCACCCGTACTGATCTGAATACTATCATGCCTGTTAACAGGAAGGATACAACATTCGTATGGTTCCAGGATTACATCCCCCGGATGTCAACTGCTTCAGCAATCGTGATTCAGGGTATCAGGGAAGGGATCTCTGCAGATCAGAATACCATGTGGATTGTAAATGGATTTCCCCTCACATCAGTGGCAATTCCGGTGTGGTTTGATCCTGAGGGTAAGTTACCTGCGATCCTGACTGGAGATGAAAAAGGCCTCAGCAAACTGAGCGAATACTCATTACAATTGAAGGATCTGATGTGCCCGAGTGAGAAAGGCATTGGAAGCAAGTATCTGAATCTTGCTCTGCTTCATAATGCAGAAGGCTCAGGATTCAGGCAGATTCTTGAAAAAGCCGAAAATCAGATCATTGCTGATGGGGTCAGCCTTCAGAATCTGATGTACAGGGAAGGATACAAACCTGATGCTGTGGCAACCTATTATAACAAAGTGAGTGATCTACTGGAGTCTGTATACCAGTCAGTACTGAAGTCAATGCAATAGCAGAATCAGGCAATTATTATAAGTTGATTAATTGGGTAACCTTCTCCATCAATGATCTTGACGAGAAAGGTTTTGCCAGAAAGTCATTGCATCCGGATTCAAGCGCCCGTTTTCTGTCTGCATAGAATGCATGACCTGTTACTGCGATCACTGGTATGTGCCTGAACCGGTCATCCTGCCTGATCACGTTTGTCAATTCAAGCCCGTTCATTCCCCGTTTCAGGGATATATCCATCAGTATCAGATCAATTCTTCGGGATTCCAGTATCTTCAATGCATCAGTGGCATTTGCAGCGCTTTTCACTGCATACTGCTTTGTAACAATCGTTTCCAAAAGCATAGCATTGATATCATCATCCTCTACGATTAGCACAACTTTCTCGTCGCCCCCCACTACAAGGCTGCCAGTTACACCATGTTTCAAATGAGGTACTACATTCCCCTCCTGATCGAACATACTCATTGAAATCGTAAAACAGGAGCCTTTCCCTTTTGTGCTGGTGACAGAGATAGTCGCCTCCATGAGGTCAAGCAATTCCTTTACCAGAGATAAACCAAGACCTATTCCTTCATACGGACGACTGTACCCCATCTCTTCCTGTGAATATGGGTGAAAAATCCGTTCCATGTAATCAGCGCTTATTCCAATGCCCGTGTCAGTCACCTCTAAATTCAGTTTCTGCTCTGGCGTAACCAGCAGCCTTACCTCTACAAATCCCGCGCTGGTGTACTTCAGTGCATTATCCAGCAGATGATGCAATACCTGTGCCAGACAGTATTCATCAGCGAAGACTCTCTGGGTACCGGCTTCGTTTACGAACCTCAGATCAATTTTCTGTACAGTTGCACGGTACCTGAAATCAATGATGGTGTTTTCAATCAGAGCTGGAAGATTAATATATTCTGGCTCCAGTTTGAAATCACCCAGTCGTATTCGGCTGTAGTTCAGGATCATATCAACGGTCCGGATAATCCTTTTACTGGAGGCATCAATTGATTCGAAATACTGTGATGTCTGCTCTCGCAGGTTATCACCAATCATTTCTCTCACAATATTTGCCATACCAAGAATGCCATTCAGTGGCGTCCTGATTTCATGTGAGATATTTGAAATAAAACCGTCTTTCAGTCGGTTCGATACTTCAGCTGCCTCTTTCGCCCTGATTATCTCCTGTTCAGCCATTTTCATTTCGGTGATGTCCGTCAATACAGCAATTCTGGAATCAATACCCTGAAAATTGAAATCATGTGAGTATGCCACGACAGGGAAAACCGAACCATCTTTTCTTATATGATGCTTCTCACTAACGTATGCATACCCATGAAGCGTCATCACCAAGTCCCGGATAATCTGCTTTTCCTCATCAGGATACAAATCAGTTAACGAAAGTGTTTTGATGTCTTCTTTAGTATAACCGTAATGCTTCGTGAACGCATCATTGATGTTGAGCATTCTTAAATCTTTTTTGGCATATATCAGCATTGGTACCGGATTATTCTCAAACAGTAAACGATACTCCCGTTCACTATTCTCCAATGCCTCCTCAGCCCTGACCATTTCAGTGATATTACGGATATTAACAATCAATCCCTGAATAGCTGACTTATTCAGGAAGCTTTGCCCGATAGCCTCAAATATTGCATACCCACCTGATTTAATTCTGTGCCGAAACCGAAGTGTATGGGCAATATCCGGTGCAGCTATAGCCCTTGAGACAGCTTCGATGGTTTTAGGTATATCATCAGGATGGATATGCGTTGTAAAGAGGACCCGTAATTCATCAGGAGTATAACCGGTACTTTTTTCAATGGCAGGTGAGATGTAGGAAATCATCCCGTTTCTATCCAGAATCAGGGTGATGTCAGTGGAATACTGCATCACAAGCCTATACCGTTCCTCACTCTCAATGAGCTTTGCTTGTGCGATATTCCTTTCGGTAAGGTCCCTCCACATTACGTAGTGGATAATCTCACCTCTTACTGACAAGGGGGTGAGCATGACTTCAACATCAACGATGCTGCCATCTGCTCTGGTATGTTGCCACTCAAACAGAAGAAACCCTTTCTCTTCCGCCTGCCGGATCATCAGTGCTGCCTTAGTTCCCGATGCCTGCAGATCAGGCTGGTGAAGTGGAGACAACTCTTCCGGTGACCTTCCGACGATACCGGTTTTATCAGGATACCCCAGATAGGTGCAAGCAGCGGGATTGCAATCAATAAACACTGCATCCTTCAGCAGGAGGCATGGTTCTGCTGTTTTCTCAAACAGCGTACGGAAGCGAGTTTCGCTGTCCTCTAATTCTTTGATGTAGCCCTGAAGGCTTTCATCAAATTCCGGTGTCTTTTTCATGGGTATCTCTGATTACCTGATAAACCTATTCCCGGCAGAACTGAATACGTCAGATTACAGGGGTGTCCGCTTCTTTATATTCTTCGCCGGAATCCTTCCCCGAGCACTTCATAAACATTATTCAGCATCATAAAAGCAGACGGATCAATCTCGTGCACCTTCTCTTTAAGGTGCATTAAATCCTTAATTGGCAAAGTAGTAATGATTACTTCTTTGTCACTTTCTGAATACATACCCCGTGCTTTTAACGCTGTAGCGCCCCTACCCATTTCTTTTATGATATATTCACCAATTTCGTCAGTTTTATTCGAAATGATATAGGCAACACCGGCATAATCAAAACCTTCGATAATAACATCAATAAGCTTCGAAGACACAAACAGAAGAAATAGTGCGTAAAATGTGAGGGAAAGTGCAGGACGGGTTGACTCAGCTAGTCCTTTCATGTCAATCACAAAACCAGCCAGCAAGATCACAAAAAGATCAATAATCATTATTGCCTGACCTGGTTTGATGCCCCACTTCTTCTGCATAATGGCCGCCACGATGTCTGAGCCACCCGTAGTTCCCTTAAATTTAAATACAATTCCCAAACCCATGCCAAGCAGTACAGCCCCGATCAGGATAAGAAAGAAGAAATCATGAACCATGAGGTCTTTCACTGTCTGGCTATTTTGCAGGGCAAAGCCGCCAAGACCAGGAATGTCACCCCGGAAAAGATCAATAAAAAATGAGTTCAGAGTGAAAGCATAAAATGTTCTGACTCCGAATTGTTTTCCCAGTTCTTTGAGTCCCCAAAGATAGAGTGGAATATTGAACACCCAGATCATCAGACCCACAGGAAGGTAACCGTCAGTAACATAATAGGTGGTCATGGATAGTCCGCTGACACCCCCGGGAACTACTTTTGCATCAACAAGAAAGACACCGATACCGATACCCATCACCGCAGCACCGATCGCAAGTGCTATGTAATCGAGCACTGGATATTTTTTCACAATTTTCTTAACCATATAAGCTTTCTGTAATAAATCTATAGTTTGATATTTTTTCGATTTCGAGAGGCTGGCAGGAATTTGCCAAAGAATTATCGTAAAAATACGGATATAAGTTAACACACTGAACAAAGACCCCTTTGAAAAGTGAAAAAAATACCGGTTCACAAGTAAAACTATTCCCCAAATCTAAAAAAACTTGGTGATAATGAATTATCGTAATAATTGTTCAGCTTATTTAGTAAATCTCACGAAAATCTTCAGCGATAACTGTAAAATGTCAACTGACTGGAGTTCATTCTGACGGTACTTCTTCTAAATAGATTCTTGTTAACCTTTATCAGCATCCCCCCAACAGAGTATAAAGAGTTACAAAATATTCATTATCTTTGCTGAAAAGAACTCTGAAAAGTCCCGTACACTGGTTTATCATGAAGAAAAAGTCTCTCTCACCACAAACTCTCTGGACCATCACCATTCTGCTTGGAACACTCCTTTACGCAACTGTCCGCTATATCACATTTGGAGAGTATGGAATACAGGATATTCCGCTGTTTATCTTGAATAAATCCGTATCCTGGAGCAGCGTAATCCTCTTGTTCATAACCATCGTTCAGGGACCAAAGGAAAGACACCGTTATTTTCAGTATGTCCGATTACTCCTGATTATCCATGCAGGTATTTCACTGACGCTGATAGCACCTGGAGTATATCCAAAATTATTTGATGGCAGCAGATTCAGTTTGTATGGAGGGCTTGCACTGCTCACTGGCATATTCAGTTTCATCGCTTTTTTTTACAGGATACTTGTTCCTGCTCAAGAACCAGACACTTTTCCCTCAAAGTTTTATCTCACGGTTGCTGCCCTAGTTTTTTTACTTTTCCACACTGCATGCATCGGTCTTCAGGGATGGTTCACACCCGAAAAGTGGAATGGCTCCATGCCACCGATTACACTGCTTGGATTTCTCACAGGTCTGGTTACTTTAATTTTATCTGCCAAAAAGAAGAATACCCAGCAATAAATTGATCCGGCATATTCTAATCACGGTAATCAGAATCCGGGATCAACAAACTTTCACACCAGGACCAGAGATCGTACTCACTCCTTCCCTGACACGACGAACCTCGAGCTTCACAGGAATGCGTTCCTTTATTTTATCTATATGGGAGATAATCCCTATTAGTTTTCCCCCAGCACGGAGATCAGACAAGGTTGTCAGGGCGGTTTCCAGAACGTCATCATCCAGCGTCCCGAACCCTTCATCGAGGAAGAGCGAATCAATCCTGACACGAGAACTTGCCATGTTTGACAAACCAAGCGCAAGAGCCAGACTCACAATGAAAGATTCCCCACCAGATAAGTTTTTTACCGGTCGTACGCTTCCAGCATTATCATAATCAATAACCGATATATCCAGCCCTTCGGCTCCCGATTTCTTAAGCTCATACCGCTTCATGATCTGATGAAGGCTTTTGTTCGCAAACACAAGCAACCTGTCGAAGATCATTCCCTGAGCAATCTTTCTGAACTTATCTCCTGTTGCCTGCCCGATCAGTTCATTCAGTTTTGACCATTTTCCCAGAACCAATGACTGTGCATCTGCGAGCTGCACTTTTTCAGCCACTAACGCACAGTTCTTTTCATCATCCTTTAAACGTTGTTCCTGGAGAGTAGCAGTCGCAATCGCATTTTCTGCCTCCTCTCTGAGCTTTTGAAGGGATTCCTCAATGATGCTAATGGTCTGTTCAGTTAATTTCTGTTCTTTCAGTTTCTCAGTTTCCTCCAGTTTACTTTTGACCCGTTCCTCAGCACTACTCAGTTGGTCATCCAGGGTTTTTGCCTCTGCCTGAAGGAACTGCAATTCCTCGTCTGGTAAAAGAAGCGTTCGGTACTGATCAATATCCCGGATACCTTCTTTTCTGATCTTCTCTTCGAACTGGGCAATAAGCTTCGTAATCTCAGATGTAATCTTCTGCTTCTCCTGCTGCAGTTTTTTAGCCTGAGTTTCCTTCTCAATGATAGAACCCGCCAGTTTGGAAAGTGTATTACTAAGTTCCTGAAACTTGTTTCGTCTTGAGTCAAGCTCTTCACCAAGTAACTTCCGCTCCCTTTCAGGATTTTTATCTCCGAACAACTCAGCCCGTTCCTCAGCAAGTGTGAAGAATACAGCCTCCATCTTCTTAAGCTCCGCTTCTAATTCTGAAAGCTGTCCATTCAATTCCTCTGCCCGGGACACCATCGTCTCTTCCGATTTTTGGAGCTTGCCAAGCTCCTGTAAAGATGTGGTATGTTCTCTGGATTGTTCATCCCACTTTACTACCCGCTTTCGGAGTGATTCAATACCCGAATCATCGTTGATGACAGAAGTGGAATCGAACTGTAACCGTGCACCGAGCTCTGAAAGTCGTTGAGCGAGTTCTCTCAGCTCCTTATCCTTTAGGGCAATATCTGATTGCAGTTTATCTTTTTCAGCCTGTTTTATTTCAAGCTTGTGGGTAAACTCACTTAATCGTTTCTCATATTCAGCAAGTTGAATTTTTGCATTCTGAGCACTTCCCCTTTGAGT
>JAEXTR010000272.1 GCA_023406915.1 Bacteroidota bacterium | reverse complement strand
GGCAGAGGCAGTTCGGTTCATTTTCACTGACCCACTTTTTATAGAAAACGATAAGAATAAACGACAGCAGAAGCAATTCAGTATTAACGCCAGTTCCCGGCAGAGATCAATAAGCGGCACCGATTTTGAAATCAATCTAAAGAATGAGTTAAAGGGAAGAGCAATTGCAAGAGAGTGCAAAAAGTGGATCGAAAGGAAAGTATGCTTCAAGACCAACATTGGAAATAAGTATATCCAGCCACACATCAATCTCCGGAACAACGATGAACAGTTTGTTTATACCGGTATCAACGAATTCAGCAGTACGGGACTTGGATACGAGAAGGATAATGCACTCCTTAATCAGGTCATAAAGACAGATGATTACGAAACTACCCGACAGTATCTACAAAACTTTGAAGAAATCTGGAATAATGAGAAACTACTAAAAGATGTCACGACAGAAGTGACTGACTACATTGCTGACCTGTACAAAGAGAACTCACCTGAATTTATCTATTACCTGACGCTTTATAATATCTTTGATGAATTTCTGGAAGATATCTCAGAAGATGAGCTTGCTAATGAGAAAACCGGTTTCAAGAACTCTGCCATCTGGAATAAACTGTATGACTTTCAACGGGACGCCGTGCTGGGAGTCATCAATAAACTTGAACGGCATAACGGCTGTATTTTAGCAGACAGTGTAGGGCTTGGAAAAACCTTTTCAGCTCTGGCAGTCATTAAGTATTATCAGGAGCGCAACAGAAATATCCTCGTGCTTTGTCCCAAAAAGTTAGGTGATAACTGGCAGACATTTCTTAATAATTATGAAGACAACCCACTTATCAAGGACAGGCTGAATTATGATGTTCTGTACCATACAGACCTGCTCAGGGACAAAGGATACACAAACGGAATTGATCTTTCGAGGATCAACTGGGGTAACTATGACCTGGTGGTGATTGATGAGTCACATAATTTCAGGAATAATGACCCGAGAAAAGAGCATCTTACAAGGTACAAGAAGCTGCTCGAGGATGTGATGAAAAAAGGGGTGAAAACAAAGGTGCTGATGTTATCAGCAACACCCGTGAATAACAGGTTTACCGATCTCAAGAATCAGCTTGCGCTCGCCTTCGAGGGCGATACAGGGCAGGTTGATGATAAAATGAACATGAAAAGATCGGTTGACAGTGTACTCAAGAATGCACAGAAAACCTTTAATGACTGGATGAAACAACCCGTAGATGAACGGACCAGTGAGCAACTGCTCCAGAAACTGAATAATAATTTTGATTTTTTCAAGCTGCTTGATAGCGTGACGATCGCAAGAAGCAGGAAGCATATTGAACGGTACTATGATATTGATAGAATCGGGAAGTTTCCGAACAGACTGAAGCCGATCACGCACCGTGCAAGTATCACCGAGCTGGCGGGATTTATTGAAATTTCAAAGCTATACAGTGAGCTTTCAAGACTCAATATGGCAATATACTATCCGTTTAACTATATCCTCGATCACAAAAAGGGTTTTTATGACGGTTTATATGATACCTCAATTGGCGAAGGAAAGAGTTTTAAGCAAGATCACCGGGAGAAGAGCCTTCAGACGCTGATGCGGATTAACATGCTCAAAAGACTTGAGAGCTCAATTGATTCATTCAGGATAACCTTAAAAAGGTATATTGTGGGGCTTGAGAGTACCATAAAACTTATCGATGCCTATACAAAGTCAGGGAAAGAGTCTTTTGCAGAACTTCCGGAGTTTGAGGTCACCACACTTGACCCGGATGGCGAAGAATGGCTTGATGAGGAGTTCAGTATCGGAAAGAAAATCAAAATCAATTTAGCCGATATGAACACTACAGGCTGGAAGGCGGATCTGATAACTGACCTTTCTGTAGCAACCGGCATTTATAATGAGATGGTTCGGGTTACACCTGAGCATGATTCCAAACTCAATGACCTAAAGGATTTCATTGCCAAAAAGCTTCGGAATCCCATAAACACCGGAAACCGAAAGGTGCTTATTTTCAGTGCCTTTGAGGACACGGTCAATTATCTGTATGAAAACCTTGCGGAGTACTGCAAAGTTACCCATCACCTTGAAACGGCAAAGATAACGGGCACAGATCAGAATAAATGCACATTAAAGATTCATAACAGTTTCCATGAACTGTTAACAAATTTCTCACCGCGATCAAAGGAGCGAAGAAATAAGACTGCACCTGAGATTGATATTCTGATAGCCACTGACTGTATTTCTGAGGGACAGAACCTGCAGGATTGTGATACCCTTATCAATTATGATATCCACTGGAATCCAGTGAGAATAATTCAAAGATTTGGGCGCATTGACCGGATAGGTTCTATCAACAAAGATATACAGCTCATCAATTTCTGGCCGCAACTCTCACTTGATGATTATATCAATCTGAAGAGCCGAGTTGAAAGCAAGATGTATATGGTTGATGCCACTGCCACAGGTGAGGACAATGTACTTACCAATAAATCTTCTGAGCTTCAGTTCCGGAAGAAGCAGCTTGAGCGGCTGCAAGAGGAAATTGTTGATATAGAAGAAATGGGGGCAGGGGTTTCCATCACTGATCTTGGGTTAAATGATTTCAGAATGGACCTGGTGAATTACATCAATGAGCATGGCGACCTGGCAACCGTAGCAAATGGAATTCACACTGTCTGTAGGAAGGATGCATCAAAGGGGATTGAGCCCGGGGTCATTTTTGTGCTTAAGAACATTAATAAGGCAGTAAACATTGACAACACCAATCAACTGCATCCATTTTATCTGGTGTATATTACAGAGGATGGCGAGGTTGTACATGACCACCTGAAGGTAAAGAGTACCCTTGATACTTTCAGAATACTTGCCAAGGGTGCACCTGAGCCGATCAAGGAGGTGTATGAAGCCTTCAATGATGAGACACATGATGGAAAGGATATGAAGAAGTACTCCGGCTTACTGAGTAAAGCGATTGAATCGGTTATTAAAGTCAAGGATGAACAGGATATAGAAAGCCTGTTTACGAGCGGGGGTACAACCGCCCTACTCCAAACAATAAAGGGGCTGGAGGATTTTGAGCTAATCACCTTTGCGGTAATCAAATAGGTCAGGGGCATATTCATTATGGAGGTTTTACATCTTCCTGCAGCGGCTGAGGTTAACAGACCTATTCCAAAGAAAAAGATTTACGAAAACGCAGGTCTCTCCCGAAAGCAACAAAAAGAGTTTGGCGATACGATACAACAGGTTACCTGGAAGTATAAACTTGCAGAAAACACGATCGGTATTTCCGGAACCGGCAGGGTAGAGGAAATACATGTCTTTGATATCAACCTGAAAGAGAAGGTCTATCCGAAGAGGCAACTGACCATCATTGATTCCATTATCCCGTATCCGATACTGTATATACTGCATCATGAAAACAGCATGGCATACGGCATCGCGCTGAAGAGCGGCACGAACATCGAGCGGTATTACTTCTCGGACTGGAACCGGGAAATGCACTTTGATTTTATGGGGATCACGCTTGAGAATGTGTACGAGAAAATAGTTAGGGTATTTCTTCCCAAAGCAATTCAGCAATTGGAAAACTTTTCAGAAGCGATTACCCTGGATAGTACGATCAGATATCTTGATGCAGAGATTGCTTTGCTGGAGAAAAGCATAGCAAAAGAAAAACAATTTAACCGGAAAGTGGAGCTGAATAAGGTATTGTTAAATAAAAGAAAATCTTTATTGGGGTTGCGTAATAATATTATAAAGTCACAAAATGAGACCTTTGATGCCAGGGATATTGACTGAAGACTTACATGAGAAATTGCTAAAGTATAAGTAGAATTACTATGACTAAAGAAATTACTAAATCTGACGAAATTGAAGACCAACTGTTTTTGGAACTTGCCGTTTTAATTGAAAAAGGGAAAAGCCAGGCTGTAGCACAAGTAAACAGTATTTTAACCCTGACATATTGGCATGTAGGGAAA
>JAEXTR010000267.1 GCA_023406915.1 Bacteroidota bacterium | reverse complement strand
ATGTAACTTTGCTTTTCAGCTTTTTCAGTTTTTCAGAATCCTGGGCAGATACACTCTTTGGTTACATCCTCACTCCGCTCACAGCAATTACTGAAGCGATTATCGGCTATCTGCCAGAGATGTTTACGATCGGAATTATCCTTTTGGTTATGCGGTATCTGAATAAGCTTTTACACTATATTTTTGAGGAGATCAAGTCCGGCAGACTGGTGTTTGAAAGTTTCCATTCAGAATGGGCTGACCCTACATTCAAGATCATCCGCTTCCTGCTGCAGGTGTTTACGCTGATCATCATATTCCCTTATCTCCCGGGATCTGATTCACCGATTTTTCAGGGAATATCATTGTTTGTAGGTATCCTGTTTTCACTCGGATCAACCTCTGCCATTGCAAATGTAGTTGCGGGAGTGGTGCTGACATATATGCGTCCCTTCAAATTAGGCGACAGGGTTAAAATCGCTGATACAATGGGTGATGTGATCGAGAAGACGCTGCTGGTTACCAGGGTAAGAACACCGAAGAATGTGGATATTACAGTGCCGAATGCAATGGTGTTGGGGAGCCATATTATTAACTACAGTTCCTCCGCCATTGAAAAAGGACTGATCCTCCATTCAACCGTTACGATCGGCTATGATGTACCCTGGAAGCAAGTTCATGATCTGCTGATCACTGCTGCTTTGCGCACTGAAGGTGTGTTGAAAGACCCAAAACCATTTGTACTACAAACATCATTACAGGATTACTATCCGGCGTATGAAGTCAACGCCTATACCCATCAGGCAAACAGTATGGCAGGTGTGTATTCAGATCTCCACGCTAATATCCAGGATGTGTTTAACGAAGCCGGTGTTGAGATAATGTCTCCTGCTTACAACGCTGTACGCGATGGAAATCAGACGACGATACCACAGGATTACCTGCCAAAAGAGTATCAGGCACCATCATTCAAAATTTTCCCGTTTTGGGGCGAAAAAAAGTAAAAGGAGTCTGATGTGACGAAAACATCGGGTGGGCAGCAGGTTTATGTCGTAAAGGCTTCGGGAGAACCAGAGCCATTTGCTTCTGAGAAACTTGAAAAATCGTTACGAAATGCAGGTGCATCAGATGAAGTCATTACCCATATTCTGAAGGATATCAGGGAGTGGATTACTCCCGGAATTACGACAAAAAAGATCTATGCACGTGCATTCTCACTTTTACGGCAGAAGAAGAATCCATCAGCATTGCGGTATAGGCTGAAACAGGCGATTCTTGAGCTTGGACCGACCGGCTATCCGTTTGAGCAACTTATCGCTCAGGTATTTACGCAATTGGGGTACGCAACAGAAACCGGGAAGGTGATGAAAGGGAGAAGCCTCAATCATGAAATGGATGTGATTGCAACCGGAGCTGCAGTGCAGCATCTGATAGAATGCAAATACAGCACCAATCAGGGAAAGCAGATAGGGGTCCAGGTACCCCTTTACGTGCGTGCCCGGGTGGATGATATTGTACACCGTCAGCTGGGGCTTGTCAGATATCAGGGATTTCAGTTTTATGCCTGGGTGATCACGAATACCAGATTTTCAGCGGACTCGATACAGTATGCTGAATGGAATGGTATTCATCTGATCGGCTGGCGGTATCCCAAAAGTCAGGGGCTGGAATCAATGCTGGAAATTCATAAGGTATACCCCATCTCTGTTTTGCCTCAATTATCTAAACTCACAGTGCAGCAGTTATTGCAGAGCGGCATCGTTACCTGCGGTCAACTTGCGAAGCAGGAAAAGCTCTTGCAACAGATTGTTCCAAACCAGAGGACCTACGCACAACTTATACAAAGTCTGGAAGAATTAAGTAAGCAGTGAAGCTTGGAAAGTGGAATAGGTATGGGGCAGGTGTTACAAGGCAATGATGTGTAGAATCTTAACCGAATTTTCATATTAGCCCAGATTGAAAGACGGGTGTCCCCTCATATTTGCGTTTTCCGGCTTCCTTAAATTGCTTACTTTTACTGTTTCCCAAATTTAGAAGATACGAGCAGCATGAAACAATATCTTGACCTTGTCCGCCTGGTAATGGAGGAAGGCATCAGGAAAAACACCCGCACAGGTGTTGACACAATCTCATATTTTTCAGCCCACTACCGTGTTGATTTGCAGCAGGGATTCCCACTGCTTACCACGAAAAAGATGGAGTGGAAATCGCTGTTGTATGAAGTGCTGTGGTACCTTTCCGGTGATAATCATATTCGCAATCTCAGGCAGCACACGAAAATTTGGGATGCCTGGGCGGATGAAGACGGGAACCTGGAAACTGCGTATGGCTATTACTGGAGGAAATTTCCCTCGGCTACGAAAGACCCGCAGGGCAACTGGCAGGTAAAGGAAATCGACCAGATTCAGTACGTAATCGATGAAATTAAAAGAAATCCCAACAGCAGGCGCCTGGTGGTCACTGCCTGGGAACCCGGAAATGCTACTACCAGTAAGCTCCCCCCCTGCCATTACACGTATGTGTTTAATGTTTCGGACAACAAACTTAACTGCCATCTTACCCAACGATCCGGCGATATTGCACTGGGGATTCCGTTTAATCTGGCAGCATATTCTCTGCTGACGCAGGTGATTGCACAGCAAACCGGATTGCAGGTTGGGTACTTTAGCCATACAATCGTGGATGCACACATATATGTGGCTGATAAAGGCACCCCTACCGAGAAGTATGATCACCTGGAAGGATTAAAGGAACAGCTTACCAGAACTCCGTATGAACTGCCAAAGCTGATCATAGCTGATAAGCCCCTTCATGAACTCACCTTTGAAGACTTCAAAGTGGAAGGGTATCAGAGTCATCCCAAAATCAGGTTTGAGGTTGCTGTTTGAAAAAGATTATCATCGTAGCTGTTGCAGCAAATGGAATCATCGGCAGTGGTGAAAGAAAAATACCGTGGCACATTCCTGAGGATTTTAAGCATTTTAAGCGTACCACTATGGGACATACCCTGATAATGGGGCGTAACACTTTTCTGTCGCTGGGGAAACCTCTTCCGGGCAGAAAATTTTTGGTCATATCCCGTGAGCCGTTTGATTCAGGATATCAGGATATCCCTGTTTTCAGTACACCCGAAGAAGCTCTTGCTGCGTGTGAGCAGATGAAGCTTGAGAAGGTATTTATTGCCGGTGGTGGAGAGTTATACCGGTATGCACTGGAAAAGGGTCTGGTGGATGAGATGATCATCTCGCATATTCAGTTTGAAGCTGAAGGTGATGTGCCTTTTCCTGCATTCGTCGCTGCTGATTGGCAGATAGTTCAGGAAGAGAAGTACGAACAGTTTACCGTTGTCTATTATAAGAGAGCGAACGCCTGATGCCGGGTATAGCGATTCTGCCAGAACATATCGCCAACAAGATTGCTGCCGGTGAGGTAGTACAGCGTCCTGAATCTGTTGTAAAGGAGTTGATTGAAAACTCTATCGATGCCGGTGCAACAGAGATTGAGCTGCACGTCAGAAAAGCAGGCAAGGCGCTGATCCGCGTTATTGATAATGGCAGTGGGATGAGTCCCGAAGATGCACTTCTTTCAATCCGGAAACACGCTACCAGTAAGATCACGAGTGAGCAGGACCTTGATGCGATCAGAACCCTTGGTTTCAGGGGTGAAGCACTCAGTTCAATCGTTGCCGTTGCACAATTTGAATTGCGCACCGAACGGATGGAAGATGAACTGGGCACACTTATCCGGATTGATGACAGCAACAATATTCAGGTTGAAAAAGGTTCGTTCCCCAAGGGGACATCAATATCCGTAAAGAATTTGTTTTATAATACTCCAGCCCGGAGAAACTTCCTGAAAACCGATGCAACAGAGATGAAGCACATCTCTGATACCTTCGAAAGGCTTGCCCTGAGTCATCCGGAGATTGCGTTCCGGTTGTTTATTGATGAAGGGAAAACCTATGATTACGCAGCCGGTACCGCAGCGGAACGGGTACAGCAGGTTTTCGGGGCACAGATCATCAATGCATTGATTACTGTCAAAGAGCAGACTGAGGCAATGAGTCTTACGGGATTTTTAGGAAAACCGAATCTGATCAAAAAGAGTAAGGGGGATCAGTATTTATTCCTGAACAATCGTTTTGTGGTCAGCAAGCAGGTAAATCATGCCGTCTTCACTGCGTATGAGAATATTCTGGAAAAAGGGGACTATCCCTTCTTTGTACTGTTTCTGCAGATTGACCCGCAGCGGATTGATGTGAATGTGCATCCTTCAAAACTCGAAGTGCGGTTTGAGGATGACAGGAACCTGTACAATTTTGTCTTAGCAGTGATTAAGAAACATCTGGCTTCGTATGACCTTGTGCCCGGGCTTTCTTTCAGCATGGGTGCTGAAGGAAAAGAGCGGATGGCGTTCACTCCGGCAGATGGAGGCGGATACCGTGATTTTTCTGACCGTCCATCGTTTCAGCCGCAGCCGGCTCCCAAGATCAGAGTGGGGTATTCCGATGATGAAATTGACTCTATATTTCAAAAGCTGACACCACCGTCAAGCCCCGCTATTGAGGGTGCCGGAC
>JAEXTR010000265.1 GCA_023406915.1 Bacteroidota bacterium | reverse complement strand
ACATTGCTAAATATAACATCAACAGTTTCCCCCATAAGGGATTTTGTCTGGTAGCAACCAGTGATGCGCGAGAGACTTATAAACTGGAAAACCGTAAGGCGTTCATTCGTGAGGCACTTTCTCTTTCCGAAGGGAAGCAAATGATTTTTAAACTGCATCCAAATGAACGCTTTGACAGGGCAATACGGGAGATTAAAGAAATCATACCCGACGCTATTGTGTTCACCTCCGGAAACATAAATGAGATGATTGCAAATTGTGATATTCTGGTCACTAAATACTCAACAGTAGTATATGTTGGGCTTGCTTTAGGTAAAAAGTGTTACTCATACTTCAATCTCGAAGAGCTAAAGAAACTGGTTCCGGTGCAGAACGGTGCAACCTCAGCAGCGAATATCGCCCGTGAGGCAACTGAACTCCTTAATAAGCAGGATTACACCCCAACAACTCAGCGGAACCTCCCCCCTTCTATGGTATTCAGAAAAATAACACAACACATTCTGGGGAGAGCAGGGTCCTGATGCACATTGTCACGGTCATGCAGGCACGAATGAGTTCCACCCGTCTGCCCGGAAAGATTCTGAAACCAATTCTGGGCGAACCACTTCTGCTAAGATTCCTGGAGAGGGTGAAGGCAAGTCCGCTGTCAGGAACTTTGGTTGTTGCCACATCAACCGAACCGGATGACGATGGGGTTGAGGTACTATGTGCGTCTGCTGGCTTCAATGTTTTTCGGGGCAGTCTGAACGATCTGTTGAGCAGACATTACCACGCAGGGAAAGCATTCCATGCAGATGCCGTTGTAAAAATTCCATCTGATTGTCCCTTGATTGATCCTGAAATAATCACAAGGGTATTACAATTTTATATTGATCATTCAGATCAGTACGACTTTGTAAGCAATCTTCATCCTGCCACCTATCCGGATGGAAATGATGTAGAGATTATGAGCATGAGTGCACTGGAACGCGCTTACTTCGAGGCAAAGAAGGACTTTGAGCGCGAGCATACTACGCCTTACTTTTGGGACACACAAGGATTATTCAGGACTGCCAACATCACCTGGGAAACCGGGCTGAATTACTCCATGTCACACCGTTGGACGATCGACTACGAGGAAGATTACCAGTTTATAAAAAGAGTTTATGAAGAACTGTATCCATTACGTCCCCATTTTGGACTTCATGATATTCTTGATCTACTCAACACCAAACCGGAGATTGCCGAAATTAATGAAAAATATGCCGGAGTGAACTGGTATAGAAATCATCTTGATGTTCTGCGCACGATTGACCAATCTCAAACGAAAATTTTATAAACTTTGAAAGTGAACACTATGCCAAATAAGGTATCATTATCAAACATCTATCGCCTGACCCTACAATCAGATGCCCTTTATGCCCGCGCAAAAGAGGTCATGCACCCAGTGACACAAACCATGGCAAAAGGCCCTGGCCAGTACAGCACAGGCATGATGCCAAAATACATTGTGAAAGGGAAAGGAAGCCATGTATGGGATGCAGATGGGAATGAATTTATCGATTATCAAATGGCTATCGGTCCGATTTCGCTGGGTTATGCATTTGAAGAAACAGATAATGCTATCAGGAAGCAGTTGGAAGATGGTATTACTTTCTCAATGATGCACCCGTTAGAAGTTGAAGTAGCAGAACTTATTCATCAGGTTGTGCCTAATGCTGAGTCAGTACGATACAGTAAATCGGGAGCCGAAGTCACCTCCGCAGCGATCCGCGTGGCACGTGCCTATACGGGCAAAAATAAAATTCTCTGCTGCGGTTATCACGGGTGGCATGACTGGTATATCGCAGTAACGGACAGGAATCGGGGGATCCCCAAAGCTGCACAAGACCTCTCATTTACCTTTAATTTTAATGATATTCAGTCAGTGATTGATTCTATTGATGAAGATGTGGCAGCAGTCATTCTTGAACCTTTCGTCTTCGAGGATGTGAAAAACAACTTCCTGCATGAACTGAGAAAAGTATGTGATGAACATGGTATTGTTCTGATCTTTGATGAAATGTGGACTGGATTCAGAATAGCCCTCGGTGGAGCACAGGAGTATTTCGGCGTGAAAGCTGATTTAGCTACATTTTCAAAAGCTGTTGCAAACGGTATGCCCATTGGTATCTTAACCGGTAAGAAGGAAATAATGCAATTATTTGAAAAAGACGTTTTCTTCTTCAATACATTCGGAGGCGAAGCACTCTCTCTTGCATCTGCAAAGGCAACTATTGAGTATATGAGGGCTAATAAAGTCCAGGATCAATTATGGGAACAGGGCGAAAAGCTCAAGGATGGTTTTAATCAGATCGCATCTGAACTTGGTATAACCTACACGAAGTGCAGCGGATATCCGGTCAGGACTATGGTAAGCTTTGATGCATCAGCCGGTAATCCGCTTGAAATGAAAACACTGGTTCAGCAGGAAATGGCGAAGCGGGGTATCCTGTGGGGTGGAAGCCATAATATGTGCTATTCACATTCTGATGAGGATATTGCCTATACACTTTCGGCTTATCGAGAGGTACTGAGCATCTTAAAGGATGCAGTTGAGAATAAAGATATTGCTTCCCGACTCAGAGGAAGTGTACTCGAACCAGTCTTTCGCAAGATCGGTAACTTTAATATGAAACCTAAACAGAAAGTGTGAGGTAGCCATGCAATTCACTGACTCTCATTTTTCTCTCACAGGTAAAGTTGCCATCGTTACAGGCGCACTTGGTCTCATCGGTAAAGAGCATTGCAAGGCATTGGCACATGCAGGAGCAATTGTGATTGCTACTGATCTTGATGGTGAGGCATGTATCAGTTTTGCTGAAACCCTGCCCGGCAAAGCAATGGGTTATGGTGCTGATATTACAAATCCTGATTCTGTGAGATCGCTGCGTAACTTCGTTTTGAGTGAATGCGGCACCGTTGACGTTTTGGTAAACAATGCCGCCATTAATGATAAATTTGAAAGCCCACTTGCAGCACTGGAACAATCGAAGTTTGAAAACTACCCGCTAGATCAATGGCAACGTTCGCTCAACGTCAATGTAACCGGGACATTCCTTTGCAGTCAGATACTTGGAACTGTGATGGCTGAGAAAGGGAAAGGAAGTATCATTAATGTAGCTTCTACTTACGGTATTGTTGCCCCAAATCAGGACCTGTATAAAGATGAATCCGGAAATCAGCGATTCTACAAAACTGCCAGTTACCCTGCCACAAAGGGTGCGGTCATTGCTTTTACTAAATTCCTTGCAGCTTATTGGGGTGAAAAGGGAGTTCGTGTCAATACACTTTCACCCGGAGGTGTTGAAAACGGACAGGATGAGTTTTTCATCAACAATTACTCTACACGCACCCCACTTAAGCGGATGGCAAGGGCTACAGATTACCAGGGTGCAATCGTGTTTCTTGCATCAGATGCATCATCATACATGTCCGGTGCAAATCTGGTTGTGGATGGAGGTTTTACAACATGGTAAATCTTACTCCTGAACAGCTACGTAACCTGACAGAGAAAGTTGCAAACATAAAACTTGTACTGACCGATAACGATGGTGTGCTTACAGATACCGGTGTGTACTACGCAGAAAGTGGTGAGGTCATGAAGCGTTTTAGTATCCGGGATGGGATGGGTGTTGAGCGTCTGCGTGATGTGCTTGGAATTGATACTGGAATCATCACCGGAGAAGTATCTCCCTCACTGAAAAAACGTGCGGAAAAACTAAAAATCACTCACCTCTTTCTTGGCATAAAGGATAAGAAAAACACCATCCTCTCCTTTCTGGAAGAAAAGCACCTGACTCCATCACAAGTCGCATACATTGGTGATGACTATAA